>JBBRWF010000048.1:0-14309 GCA_038249405.1 Anaerolineales bacterium | reverse complement strand
CTTACCTGGGCCTGAACGGCTACCTGGCTTCCATGGGTTTGCAAGGCTTCGCGGTGGGGGATGGGCAGGTACCCGGGGTGTTGAATACCGGCAGCTCTTCCAACCCGGCCGGGCGCACAAATTCCATTCAGCAGAATGCCGAGATACTGGGACAATACATTGCAGCCGTTCAGAAGACAACTGGCGCGGAGAAGGTGGATTTGCTGGTGCACAGCATGGGCGGAATGATCTCACGCTTTTACCTGGACCGTGTGATGCAAACGGAGAATGTTGCCCAGGTGATTTTCCTGGGCTCACCCATGGCGGGTTCAGCCTGCACCTATCCGCTGGCCGCGCTGGGTTATCTAATGCCCGCCTCGCAGGAAATTCTGCCGTATTACATGGTTAATGTTTTCAACCAGCAAATCTTGCACAGGCATGGGGTTCCGTTTCACATGGTGGCCGGAACATTGTTAATCGAACCGCTCACTTCGCCTTGCGCGGAGGCTCCATCTGATTCGGTGGTGGCGCTGGGCAGCGCAAAATCGATTGTCATGGATGATGTACAGTCGTTATCCATGTTTCACGGTAATTTTACCAGCGACAGGCAGGTTTTTGATCAAAATGTAAAGCACTTGCTGGAGGCCCCGCCCGGCTCGTTTGCGCCCCGCCCAGACTTGTTGGCGCCCTCGCTCAGCGCGCAGACCGAGCAGTTTTCCAAAGTCTACGGTGGGCATTTGAAAGCGGGTGAAAACGCGCAGGTAACGATTGAGATTGACCCGAATGTCAGCCTGGCGAATTTCAGCCTGTACGACTCATCCCGCTCGCTGACGGTTGAAGTGCGCGGCGCGAGTGGCAATATTCTCCAGATGGATGTGAGCAAAAACGGATTGATCAAAATAGATGATCCGGCTACCATGCTTTACCTTGGCTATGGTTTCAAGCAGCCGAAGCCCGGAAAGTGGGTCGTTACCCTGAAGACTGGTCCTGAAACTCCCGCCCGGGGTGCGGACTATGCCATGACCGCCCGTTTTGTGGGCGGCTCCGTGCTGTCTGCCAGCAGCAGCGCGACCATCCTGGATGCGGGCCAGCCGCTGACGATAGAAGCGCACCTGCAAGCCGACGGCGCGCAGATCAACGTGGATAGCGCAAGCGCACTCGTTCGCAGACCAGATGGCACCCAGGAAAGCCTGGCGCTCTCAGCGCAGGGCGAGACTTACAGTGTTAACTACCAGCCGCAACAATCCGGCCTGTACAGTGTGGAAGTAACCTTGAGCGGTAAAAATGCAGATGGGTTCGGGATTGACCGGGCGGCTTTTCTGGCCTTTGAAGTACAGCCAGGCAATGCGGCTGTCCAAAATACACGCCTACTGGTGCTGGCGGCGGTGTTGGCGCTATTTCTACTTTTGATCCTGTTATTCCTGTGGCTCAGACTGCGTAAAAAGAAAGCCAAAAAAGCTGGATGAACCAGCGCTTATTCAGGTTTTTCCCTGTCCAGCCACAATTCGCGGTACTGGCGGTTCCAATCGATCAGAAAGCGGAAAGCGATCACCAGCCCGCCGAAAAAGCCCACCCACAGCACCAGGCCGCGCAGCCCAAACAGCCACATGGCCGGGGTGATGAAGATCCCGGCGGCCACGCTGGCGCGCGCTCCGTGATGAATCAATAACACCAGTGCCACCAGCACCCCCACACCAATTAAAAACCCCAATGGTTGAATGGCTAGCAGCCCTCCGCCAAACGTCGCCAGTCCCATCCCGCCGCGGAACCCGGCGAAAACCGGCCAGCAGTGCCCCACGACTGCCAGCGCAGCGCTGAGCGGGATGATCCACTCAGCGGGCGCATACCGCAGCGCCAGCCAGGTGGGTAAAAAACCTTTGCCCACATCCAGGATAAATACCAGCGCACCCGGGGCAAAGCCCGCCTGGCGAATGGTATTGGTGGTGGTGGCGTGACCGGAACCGCCATCGCGCACATCCACGCCCTTCATCAGGCGCGTGATCCAGATGGAGGGAGTCAGCGATCCGCACAGGTAACCCAGCAGGCCAAACCCTATGGCGTACAGGATGATTACGAAAATGTTCATACTGGCCTCGTTTAAACCACCGGATAAACAGACAGGTGGAAAGGGAACGATCTCAAACCCTGACCACCTGTCTATTGTTTGTGCGTGTGCTAATTTAAGCGATACCGACTTCGTTGTTGAATTCCACGATCAATTCATCAATCTCGTTGGCCTGTTTCTGGATGCCAGTCCAGTAATCGGTTTCGTTCCACATGGCCTGGATTTCTGCATAGGTCTTGCCTTGCTGTTCCACCCAGGTAAAGTACTTCAGGTTGTGCACACGCCGGCGGTCCGAGTAGCGCAGCTCCAGCATATTGTCGGTGGATTGACCCATCAACCAGCGCGAGTAATCCGCGGCGGCATCCCGGTCACTGTATTCACCCAGCTCGGCGTGCATTTCGGTCAGGCGGCTCTGGTAAAGCTCCATTGAGTCGGTGGCGATGGTGAAAATGACATCGTGTTCGCCCATCTCGTAATATTTTGCCATCTTAATAGCGGTCTGGACGTTGGAAATGCCGGAGAAGCCCAACAGGTTCAACTGCGCGATGGTGGCTTCGGGCACGCCCTTGCTGGCCAGAAATTTCTGACCGGCGGGTTCGTTAAACAGGCGCGCCGTGTTGACCACGCCGTTATCGTCGATGGCAACCACCAGGTCGGTGTTCTTGACGTTGTGGATCCAGGGTACATGCTTGTCGCCAATGCCTTCGATGCGGTGCGAGCCGAAACCATTCTCGAGCAGGGTCGGGCATTGCAGCGCTTCACTAGCGGCAATCTTGCTGCCGGGGAAGACCTGCTTCAAGTAATCGCCGCTGGCGATGGTGCCAGCCGAGCCGGTTGCGGAGGTAATGCCGCGGAATTCGTCGCCGGGGCGCGCAATCAGCTTGAAGGCTTCTTCCATGGCATGACCGGTGACTTCATAGTGCCACAGGTAGTTGGGGAATTCCTGGAACTGGTCAAAGATCATCAGGTCCTGGCCGGAATGGCGCAGCTCATTACATTTATCGAAAATTTCCTTCACATTCGATTCAGAGCCGGGGGTCTTGATGGTTTCTCCGGCCACTTTCTCCAGCCATTCAAAACGCTCACGGCTCATGCCTTCGGGCAGGATGGCGATTGATTCGCAGCCGAGCAGGGCTGAATCATATGCGCCGCCGCGGCAGTAGTTGCCGGTGGAAGGCCAGACCGCTTTTTGCGTGGTCGGGTCAAACTGACCGGTCACCAGGCGCGGCACCAGGCAGGAAAAAGCTGCGCCAACTTTGTGCGCGCCGGTGGGGAACCATTTGCCCACAATGGCGATGATGCGGGCCGGTACGCCTGTTACAGAAGGGGGCAGCTCAAGCAAATTGACATTACCGTAGGTGCCGCCGCTGGCTTTGGCTTCGTTGTGCCAGTTGATACGGAACAGGTTGCGCGGGTGAATATCCCACAGCCCTATGCTGGCAAGTTCTGTTTTTACTTTTGCAGATATTTTGGAGGGGTCTTTCATTTGGGCGTAGGTAGGGATGATGATATTGCGCTCGCGGGCGCGTTGAATGGCGCGTTTGCGGCGGTCTGCCTGGACGGTAAGATCGATTTTGGTCATGCGGTTAACTCCTGAATAGGGGAGGAAGTTGTCTAACAACTTTAATTATACTCAAAACAGGCCCAAATGGCTGTTTTTTGTTTAAGCAAAAAAGCATCCATTATTCAGTGAATTCAGCCATGCTTGCGTTAATTTAAGTCACGCGTAGGGTAGACATTGCATTTATGTAGGTTTATTTTAATGTTTCTCCCCGCCGTTCGATGTAGTATGTTGGTAGTGGCACAACCAGCCACAAAAGGAGGTTCAATATCGAAAATATGGAGCCTAAGCACAACAGGGGTAAGTCCGGGTGATCTTAACCCTGGCCATTCGCAATCTGAAATGCGCCAGACGTCCACCACGACGATAACGTGGTTCACTCCCGTATTTGCTCCAGTAAGCACATTGTCCGTAATATAGTAAGTTTGGCGGATGGGCTTGAACCCATCCGCCTTTATTTTAAGATGTTTTGCAAATCTACAACGCGAAAACTTTATTTCCAGGTAAAAGCCAGCGGGCTGCTCTGCGGCAGGCTGACCGAAGCCGTGGCTGGGTCCAGATTGCCAGTGTAAGCGGCCTTATACGTACTGCACGAGCTGTCACTCCACACATCGCTTTCACAGGCAATGGCCGTGTAAGTCACATTCCATGTTCCGCTTTCAGTGCCGGGAATGAAAAAATAGAACTCGCCGTTGCTGTCAGAGCTGGCTACATTCCCCGATTCGTTGGTTTGCTCCCCCGGCCCGGCTGCAAAGGTAACCCCACGAATGGGTGTGCCGTTTGCATCAGTGACCCGTCCTTTGACCACCTGCACATCCTTGGGTTCGTGTACCGGGATCTGATTCAAATCCACGCTGCTTTCCAGCAGCAACCCAAACACCCAGCCTTCCAGGCCGTCCGCTGTCTTGATATGGACCCATTCATGACCGGGCGCGGTGCCCAGTACGGTCAGTGTGTCTTCCTTGTTGACCAGGCGCAGGGCGTCAAACATGTAGCCTGGATTCATGCGCACTTTAAGAGTGTCCACCACCGGTTTGACGGTAAAGGATGTGAAGGGGGTCGGGCTGGCCGAGCTGGTGGGCGTGGCAGGTGGGATGGTGGGGAAAACTCCCTGGGCAGCCGCAGCCAGCGGGGTGGCTGAAGGAATGGCGGTTGGGGTGGATTTTGCACAACCTGAAACCAGCAGGATCATCAGAATCAAGATCAAGGATTTTTTTAGCATTGGTTCTCCCTTTGGCCGAAAAGACAGGCACTATGTATTTTTATTTTACATCCAGTTTGTTTTCAAATTGGCAGAATCATTACAAATTTGCCGATTCTTTTTAATGTAAGCGGCCTTGATCCATGCTATTCTATATTTAGTAACCGCTTCTGTTCAAAACAAGGAGGTGCCAATAGATAATCTTGAGGGTACTTACTACTGGAGAAGGATTGGTTGAATTCTTAACCTGGCAGGCAGCTTCACGGCTGCAGCCCAGACGCCTTGCGCGATAAAGCTTATTCTCCCCTCTTTCTTCACTACAACTTCGTTTACCACCCGCTGATGTGCCCCTAAAACGGCACATCAGCCTTTTTAATAGGTGCTTAGTCGTTTATCGATATGAAGCGCCCCGCCATAAGAGACTTCAACTATCAGCCTGGAAATATTTATCTCGGCGTCCTGGTTGGTAAAATCGCTGACGTTTACAACAACCGAGTTACGCTGCCCAACAATTGGAGGTTCATCCGTCCAGCCAACCTGAATGGTGTAATTTTCATCTGTAAGAGGTATGCGCGAAAGCAGTCTGAAAACTGGCCAATAAAGCGCATAGACTGAGCACCAGGATTACAAACGATGATTTTTTATTCATAAGAGTCTTCTGGATGATAAATTGAATTTGGATTTATTTTTGCTTTAACAATTGGGTCAGATCTGATGCAATCTGATCAGGTCGAATGTTATTAGGCCAGGTCAGAGTCAGCTCACCCTTGCGGTTGAGCACCAGGACTGATGCGGTATGATCAACCGAATAGTAACCATTCTTATCGGCTATATTCAACAGGTAGAAAATGCCATAATCCTTAGTGGTTTTATCGATCTGCTCCTGTGTGCCGATCAGGCCAATAAAATCCGGTCGGAAGACGCTGGCATACGAAGCCAGCTTTTCAGGTGTGTCGCGCTTCCAATCGACCGAGATGAAAAGCACCTGCACATCCTTAGCCTTGTCACCAATCCTATCCATTGCCTGGCGCAGGTTGGCCAGCGTCAAGGGACAGATATCAGGGCAGTTGGTGTACCCAAAGTACAACACCACCAGCTTGCCGCGAAAATCGTTTAAAGATATCGCGCGTTGCGCTGATTGGAGTGTAAAGTTGGGCATTGGCTTGGGCGGGGTGATCACTGCGCCGTTGAATGGTATCGGGCGGGAGAACATGTAGGTCGCCATCCCAGCCACCACAATCGTAAGAACCAGAATAACCCAGAGATCGCGACGGTTAACACGCATACTATTTATCGGTTACTTTGACTGGAACGGTGACTTTGCCGGCTTTTTCAAAGTTAAGTAGAATATTCACGCTGTTGCCGACCTTCAACTCTTTGGTTATATTCATGAACATAATGTGATAGCTGCCCGATCTGAGCTCAACCATCTGGCCCGCCGGGATATCCACACCGAGGATGGCATCCATCTTCATCACATCCCCTTCTATTTTGGTCTCGTGCAGTGATGCTTCGCCAAAATCAACCGAGACGCCGGTCAGGCGGTCCGCCGCCGCAGATGTGTTTTTGATCGTCATGAACGCTGCCAGAGTTGAATCCATGCCGTTCATGGCATCACCACCTGGCAGGAGCACGCGTGCACCAGTTATTTCAATCCCATTCTGGGAAGCATCCGGCGCAGCGGAGGCGCAAGCCGTGAGTAGTACTGCAAGAATGAACATAAATAGGACAACTTTCTTCATCATGCACCTCGTTTTTGATAATAATTGATAATATTATACCTATTTTATCTTATTTCGTGCATAATATTTAAGGATGAAAAAATTATCACCCTCAGCTCATTTACAAAATAGCGGCGAGAATGGGCAGATAAGCATTTTGCCAATGGTGTAATTTTATTGAAACATTGCAATCAGTTGAAATTGGTTTCATTGATAATCCAAAATGTGCATCATGGTTTTCGTGCGAGGCTGAAGGTGATGCGACCTGTTGTGGTAAAAATAGCGAAATGGTCAGGAGAAATCCTGGCTATCTCGCATAGCAATCTTGATTGTTGTTTTACCCGGCCTTTTTTGCCGTCACCACCACAAAATCCCCTGCCGTGTTCTCCGGTTTTCCCGTCAGCGATGGCAAAAAGCTAATTTCTCCAAAGTCGGTTTCGTGCAGCATTTCTTCAAGTTCATCCTCTTCGTAGCCTTGCGTGCTGGCGGCGTGACGCGTTACCTGTCCGGTTTCGGCGTCCACGATGAAAAACCGCTCGGTAGCCACGCTGTGCTCGTCATCCCAGAAGGTTTCCATCAGGCACAGATGCGGAGTGCCGGAGAACAACCCGGAGTCGGCCGAGTACCACATGGAGGGCTGGTTGCCGATCTGGTCCACGGAGTCGATGCTGGAGGCCTCCAACAGCAGTATGCCGCCCGGCTTGAGCGCGTCGCAGGCTTTTTTCAAGATCAGGCGCGCATCTGGCGGGGGGCACAGGTTGAGCGCGCCAAAGATGTAGATCACCAGGTCGTAATCGCTGCCAAAATTGGCATTGCGCACATCTGCCAGGTCGTAGGTGCAGCTAGCCGGGGCGTCTTTGACGGCGTACTGGATGGCCGCGGGGGCAAAATCAATGCCGTGGCAGGTGTGGCCAAGCTTTGCCAGCCGGGAAGTGTACAGACCCGGCCCGCAGCCCAGATCCAGGATTTTGCCGGGTTTTTCGGTCATTAACTGGCGGTGGATCCAATCCACGTGTTTTTTGATTTTGGCCGCCGGTCGGCTGGCGGCGTCACTTTCCTGCGCCAGGTGTTCCGCCAGGATCCGTTCGCTAAAGGCCGGGTCATCCCAGGGGATTCTCTCACCTTCGGCCCAGGGTTGTAAATCCATGTCGCGCTGAATGATTTCTCGCAGGTTCATGGGTTAGCGCTGCAGGGCTTTTTTGATGCGCTGCAAGCCATCCACCAGCAATTCACGCGGGCAGCCGAAATTCAGGCGCACGAAGTTCTCGCCGCCGCTGCCAAAGGCCGCACCGTCATTGAGCGCCACGCGGGCCTCTTTCAGGAAAAATTCAGACGGCACGCCGCTGATCTGGCCGCTTTTGACCAGCTCGCTGCAGTCCAGCCAGGCCAGGTAAGTCGCATCTGGCACGCTGACCTGGATGCCCGGCAGTTCTTTTTCAACAAAGTCAACCAGGTAGTCGCGGTTGGCGGTCAGGTAAGGCAGCAATTCTGCCAGCCATTCATCACAAGCCCCGGAAAAGGCCGTTTGCGCGGCAACCAGCGCCAGGCTGGCGACATGCAGGGTCATGCGTTCCACCACCTTTGTAAACTGTTCGCGCAGCTCGGGGTTAGGGATAATGGCGAAACCGCAGAACAGCCCGGCGATATTGAAGGTCTTGGAAGGCGCGATCAGGGTGATGGTCTGCTGGGCAATTTCGGGCGACAGGCTGGCCAGCGGGATATGCTTGTTCCCGCTCAGCATTAGCTCGCTGTGAATTTCATCCGAAACGATGACTGTATTGTTTTTGAGGCAGATGGCAGCCATGCGTTCCAATTCTTCGTGTGTGTAAACGGCGCCGGTCGGGTTGTGCGGGTTGCACAGCAGGAACATGCGGGTCTTGCTGCCGCCCTGGTTGAAAGCTTTTTCAAAAATGTCCCAATCAATTTCATAACGAAGATGGGCGCCGCCCACTTTTTTGACCAGTTGGGCTTCCTGACGGACGACACCCAGGTGTTTTTGGAGGTCGTTAAAGGGCATATAAACCGGCGGCTGAATGAGATAACCATCTCCGGGTTGGCACAGGGCAGAAGCCGCGGCGTAGAAACCGCTCACCAGCCCGGTGGTTGCAATGATGCTTTTCTCATCCACGTCCCAGTTGTACAGGGCTTTCATGCGATTGACAACCGCCTGGCGCAGGGCCGGGGATGGCATTTCATAGCCGAAGATGCCGTGATCCACTGCGGCATGCAAAGCCTCCTTAATCGGGGCCGGCGAAGAAAAATCCATATCCGCCACCCACATAGGCAGCACATCTTCATCATATAGTTTCCACTTGATGGAATTACTCTGTCGTCGGTCAATGATGCTGTCAAAATTGGGGGGCATAAGTTTCCTTGAAGGTCTAATTTGGGGGTAGCCTGGTAAATTAAGCAGACGATAATCAATGCTGAATTGTACCCGTAAAAAAACAGAGCGGCTTTGCGTTTTCGCAAAACCGCTCTGGAATTGGTATAAGAACCACTTAGATTCTGAATGTTTTGAGCCACATGCCCGGCAGGAGGTTGATTTTTCCCCAACTGCTCAGGCTGGCGCGCCGCGAGAAAACATCATAGGCATTGGCTTCGATCACTTTTAGAATGGCCTGGTAGAAATCGGCGGCGGCACCAATCGACAGGCGCCCGTCTTTTTCAAGAAATTTGTACCCTTCGGCAGCCTCAACATATAACTGCCGGGTGCGGCTGATCTGAAATTTCATGAACTCACGCCATTTGGCGTCCACAATACCGGCCTGCAAATCGGCTTCGCTGATATTGAAGGCATTCAGTTCATCCTGGGGCAGGTAAACGCGCCCGTTGCGGAAATCTTCGCCAATGTCGCGCAGGATGTTGGTCATTTGCAGCGCTACGCCCAGTTTGATGGCAGACGGAACGGCTTCTGCTGACGTAAAGCCAACAATATACATGCTCATCAACCCAACTGTGGAGGCGACACCGTAACAATAAGTAGTCAGATCATCAAAACTGTTGTAGCCTACCTGTTGCAGATCGCGTGAGACGCCGTCGATGAGTTGCAGTGCATAGTGGGCGGGGATGTGATAACGGTTGCGCGCATCCAGGAAGGCCTGACCCACCAGGTCATCTTCGCGCGGGTGCAGCACACCCTGCACTACGCCGCGCCAGTAATCCAATTCAGCATCACGACCAAATACCGTACCTTCGTCTACGATATCGTCCACCGTGCGGCAAAACGCATACAGCGCGCGAACAGCCGAGCGTTTTTCTTCGGGTAGGAGCGAGCTTGCCATATAGAAGGATTTACTGTGATGGGCGGCAATTCTGGCGCATACGTCATAAGCTTTTTTGAGAGAAGCATCTCCAGCCCAGTAAGAAAAAACAGGTCGAGTGGATGGGTGAATTACTTTTCCGGCCAATAAATTTAATTGTTGTTCCCAATTTGCTTGAAACATGTCAGTCTCCTTGGTTGTCGATAGGAGTATTTTAACTATATTCCATATTTTGTCAAGGTATTGTATACCAAATTCCATCAAATACCTTGACAATATTTAGACAAAGGTTATACTTGGTTTATAAGTACTTTGCAGTGTTTGGTGTGTCGAACCCTTTTTTTTGCAACAAAGAAAATCAATAACACATGGTTATAGAGTTTGAAAAATAATAAAAAAGGATAATATGACTGATTTCAAGCAATTTAAAGATCAAGAGTTTTTGAGCCTGGAGACATTTCGTAAAAATGGCGTCGGTGTGAAGACCCCCATTTGGTTTGCAGATGAAGGCGGCATTTTATATTTGTGGACTGTTGGTGACTCTGGCAAGATTAAACGAATTATCAACAATTCGCGCGTAAATATCGCGCCGTGTAAGCGGTTTGGAGAAGTGACCGGTGAATGGATGGAGGCTCAGGCTTCAGTGGATGATTCACCTGACGCACTTCGGCATGTTGAGGGCCTGTTGGGTCGAAAATTGGGTTTTGCGTTCGCGTTATTCGGGTTGATTGACCGGATCAGGGACAGCCAAAGAGGATCTCAGCGGGTTTGTCTTAAGCTCTCTCCCATCTAGAATGGTTGAAAGAGAAACAAATTTTTAATGAGCGGTTTCCAAACTATGATCGATTGCGATGCAAACCTGAAACCAATCAAATTCAAATCGAAACAGTAAAACCACTTCAAAATTCTTTAGATAATGCAAGGAGAAATATTTAATGGAAAAAAAACCTACAGCAATTGTGATTGGCGCGGGAATTGGCGGGATCGCGACCGCCGGGCGGCTGGCGAAGCAAGGCTTTGCGGTAACCGTACTGGAAAAAAACAGCACGCCGGGTGGGCGCTGCGGTCAGATCCTTCGTGATGGTCACCGCTTTGATATTGGCCCGACCCTCTTTCTGATGCCCGAAGTGTGGGAAGAAACTTTTGCGGCACTGGGCGAGAAGATGAGCGACCACCTGCAGCTCAAGCGTATCGACCCCACCTATAAAGTTCATTTCGATGATGGGTTGCAGTTGCAGCTGACATCCAATCTCGGTGATATGCAGACCCAGTTGGAAAAAGTTGACAAAACAGCCTTTACCGGTTTTCTCAACTACATTGCCGAGGGCGGCAAGCATTACAAAATTTCTTTGGAAAAATTTGTCGGCCGCAATTTTTATACTATTTTTGAATATTTCAGCCTGGCCAACCTGCCGCTGCTGTTCCAGCTCAAAGCTTTAATGAAGCATTACGCCAATACAGGCAAGTTTTTCAAAGACGAACGCCTAAAGGCGGCCTTCACCTTTCAGAATATGTACCTGGGTCTCAGCCCCTATGATGCTCCTGCCACCTATTCGCTGCTACAATATACCGAACTGGCAGAGGGCGTCTGGTACCCGATGGGCGGCATGTATAAAGCCATCGAAACCCTGACAGCCGTTGCCGAAAAGCTGGGTGTAAAGTTCGTTTACAACACACCTGTCAAGGCGATCCAGGTTTCCAAAAACAAGATCGAGAGTGTGGCGACTGAAGCAGGCGAAGTTTACAAGGCCGACCTGTTTGTGGGCAACGCGGACCTGCCGTATATTTACAAGAAGTTGCTGCCCAAAAACGCGGAAGCTGCCGTGTTGGACAAAAAGCTCTATACCTGCTCAACCATCATGTTTTACTGGGGTGTGGATAAGCAGTATTCGCAAATCGCCCACCACAACGTATTTTTAGCCGGTGATTACAAGGCCTCCTTCGACCAGATCTTTAACGATCACAAATTACCCGCCCAGCCGTCTTTTTACATTCATGCTCCGGCGCGCACAGATGCCGCAGCTGCCCCCGCCGGGCAGGAAACGCTCTACGTGCTTGTGCCGGTTGGTCACATGGACGAAAGCAACAAACAGGATTGGGACGAAATGGTTAACCGCGCGCGTGAAACCGTGTTTGCCCGCCTGGAAAAAGAAATGGGTATTTCCGATCTGCGCGAGCACATTAAGTTTGAGATCATCAATACCCCGCTGACCTGGAAGCAGCAGTTCAACCTGGAGAAAGGCGCGGCTTTTGGCCTGAGCCATAACTTCTGGCAGGTGGGTTTCTTGCGCCCTCAGAACCGGCATGCCCAATTTAAGAACCTTTATTTTGCGGGTGCGTCCACGCATCCCGGCACCGGCCTGCCGATTGTGCTGCTCTCGGCGCGCCTGACAACTGAACGAATTTTAAAAGAAGCTGAAAGCTGGCAGGTTGAAGGTTCTGCTCTAAAATTGCAAACTGCCAACTTGTAACAGTTCTGTTACTCCAATAATCACCATATGCCTTACGATTGAAGTTGAAAGCTAAAAATGCCGATCAGTATGACCCCTGCTTATAATCTAAAAGCTGTTCTCAAAGAAACCGGTATCAAGCCGGATGTTCTGCGCGCCTGGGAGCGCCGGTATGGTATTCCCTTGCCCCAGCGCACATCCGGCGGTCACCGCTTGTATTCTGAGCATGATATCGAGATGATCAAGTGGTTGATCTCACGTCAGAATGATGGCATGAGCATCTCACGCGCTGCGGATATGTGGAAGGAAACCATTTCTCGCGGTCTTGACCCCCTGGGTGAAGCCAGAGGGAAACCTGCAGCGGATTTGAATCTGGTTGCGCCGCCGCAGGCAATTTTCCTGCCAGTAGAAACAGGCATTGATACATTGCGCGCTCAGTGGCTGACAGCCTGTATGAATTTTAATGAAATTGCGGCTGAACAGGCCCTTAACCAGGCCTTTGCCATGCATCCGGTGGAAACGGTTTGCCTGGAAGTGCTTCAGCGTGCCATGACAGAGCTGGGCGGCCTGTGGTACGAAAACCGCGCCAGTATTCAGCAGGAGCATTTTGCTTCGGCCCTGGCCATGCGCCGCCTGGACGCTCTGATTTCCGCTTCTCCAGCCCCCACCCGTCCCCACACAGTGATCGTTGGCTGTCCGGCCGATGAATGGCATTCATTCACGCCCATGCTGCTGGCTTTATTTTTGCGCAGGCGTGGTTTGAACATAATTTATCTGGGAGCCAATGTGCCCGCCGCTCATTTTGCTGAGACGGTCGAATCTGTTTCAGCCAGCCTGGTTGTGTTGGCCGCGCAGCAGCTTAATACCGCGGCTACATTACAACAGTCAGCTGCCCAGCTTACGGCGCGTGAAATTTCGGTAGCTTTTGGTGGACGCATCTTTGCCATGCAGCCAGGGCTGGTGAAGCGAATTTCCGGCCATTACCTGGGTGACCGTCTGGATGCTGCTATTGAACGGGTGGAAAGTTTGCTCACCGCTCGCCCTGCCATTCCCCAATCTCTATCACCATCAGCGGAATACCAGCAGGTTTTACAGGTGTTTACTGCCAGGCGCGTTTTTGTTGAATCGAGCCTCAGCCAGGCTGTGCGTGCCAGGGGCGGCAGCACTTCTTACCTTGCAGTTGCAAACAAATTTATGGGTGACAACATCCTGTCTGCGCTTCAGCTGGGTGACATTACTTTTGTGGATAGCGAAATAGACTGGCTGATAGTTTTGCTTGAGGTTCAAAACCTTTCTCGAACCGTTGTCCATGATTACCTTGAACTTTATTCTGATGTTGTGGCCCTGGAATTGGGTGACCGGGCTGCGATCATTACTCGCTGGTTGGACAATCATAGACAGGCTGGCAAAACGATCCCTTCGTTGTAAGCCAAAAGGAAATAGCATGAATATTGCAAAGATTATAACTTTTTTAGGAATTATCGCCATGACTGCCGTTCTGGGTTACGCCTTCACACAGGCTGATTTTTTCGTGGATGGCGGTAAATTATTCAGCAACCCCTGGGGTATTGTTTCCCTTGTAGATCTTTACACAGGCTTTACCCTGTTCTGCGCGTGGATTATCTACCGCGAAAAATCCCTGCTGGTTGCATTGTTGTGGTCGCTGGGTGTTATGGTGCTGGGCTTTTTTGCTGCCAGCCTGTATGCTTTCCTCGCGCTGCAATCCAGCACGGGCAACTGGGCTAATTTCTGGATGGGGAAAAACGCCTGAGCGGTGTTCCGCAGAGAGTGAAGTTGTGATGGAACTAAACAATAAAGTTGTCGTGATCACAGGTTCTACCCGCGGGTTCGGTTTTTCAATTGCGCAGGAACTGCTCAAGGTTGGCGCGATCGTGGTGATCAGTGGACGTTCACAAGAAGCGCTTCAAAAGAGTATTGAGTCGCTCAAGACTATTGGCCAGGTGGCTGGTTGGGTCTGCGATGTGCGCGAAGAAAAGCAAGTCTACGCCCTGGCGCGCCAGGTGATCGAGATGTTTGGCCGCATCGATGTCTGGATCAACAATGCCGGT
>JBBRWF010000047.1:0-14399 GCA_038249405.1 Anaerolineales bacterium | reverse complement strand
GCTACCAACTGATTGTCCTGGATATGTCAGAATTCCAAAAAATGGACGGCGGCTTGAGTTGCCTATCCTTAAGATTTTAACCTATGAGCCTTATTCTAATTCGCGGTGGAGGCGACATTGCATCAGGCGTTGCGCTGCGCCTGCATCGCTGCGGTTATAAAATTATCATCTCCGAATTACCCAGTCCACTGGCAGTGCGCAGAACTGTGTCTTTTTCAGAAGCCATCTACTCTGGCGAAATCAAGATCGAAGAACTTTACGCACGGCGGGCCGAAACCAACCTGGATGCCTTCAGATTAGCGGAACAGAACTGTATTCCTGTCATCATCGACCCGCAGGCTGCAATCCTTGATTCGTCTGACTTCTCAGCAATGGTAGATGCCCGCCTGCTAAAACGAAAAGCGGATAGCTACCTGCTCGCCGCGCCGCTTGTTATCGGGCTTGGCCCGGGCTTCGTGTGTGGAGAGAACTGTCACGCAGTAGTAGAGACACAACGAGGCCACCATCTCGGTCGCGTATTTTGGTCTGGTTCTGCAAGCGCTGATACCGGGCAACCTGAAGGCGACCCGCGCCGGGTGCTGCGTGCGCCAGTGAATGGTGTAATTACCAATCATGCGCAAATTGGCGAATATATAGATGGCGGACAAATCATAGCAGATGTAGCCGGGGAAAAAATCATTGCTCCGTTTTCCGGAGTCCTGCGTGGAATAATTCGCTCTGGAATCACAGTATCCGAAAATATGAAAATTGGCGATATAGACCCGCGCGGAAAGACTGATTATTGTTATACCGTCTCCGATAAGGCTCTTGCAGTAGGCGGCGGGGTGCTTGAAGCCCTGCTCACCAGACCCACACAGATTAGGATTTGAGCTTTGGAACCTCGCCCATTATCCCTAGTACAGGCTATGCGTCTCCCCAAAGACCCCTGCGTTGCATTTGTAGGAGCGGGGGGCAAGACTAGCGCCATGTTCCGTATAGCCGGGGAACTTTCACCTTCCATCGTAACCACCAGCACACATATCGGCGCATGGCAGGCATCCAAAGCCAGCAGACATTTTATCTGGCAGGCAAATGAACCCATGCCCGATATTGAATCTCATCTTGGACAGGGCATAACCCTGATCACCGGGCCGCTAAACCCAGAGAAACGACGCTGCACCAACCTCAACCCGGAGCAAATGAACCTGCTCAAACAATTGGCCGGGCATCACGCCTTACCACTGTTGATTGAAGCCGATGGATCCCGTCAGAAACCGCTAAAAGCCCCTGCCGAACACGAACCTGCCATTCCAAATTTTGTGGATTCGGTTGTTGTCGCCGTCGGAATGCGTGGTTTGCAAAAACCACTTAATTCGGAAAACGTGCACCGCCCCGAGATTTTTGGGAGCATTGGTGGTTTAGTGGAAGGTGACCTCGTCAGTGTTATGGCGCTGGCCAGAGTAATGATCCACAAGGACGGAGGGCTGAAAAATATCCCGGCTTCTGCCCGCCGCGTGGCACTTCTCAATCAGGCAGATACGCCAGAAATCCAGGCGCAAGCGCATGAAATGGAAAAGTTGCTTTTGTCTGTATATGATTCTGTAATCATCAGCGCTTTGGATGCACCACAAGGATCTCATCCTGACCCGGTCATTGCCGTGAAAGAAAATATCGCTGGCATCGTATTGGCTGCCGGGGCAGCATCACGTTATGGCCAACCCAAACAATTATTAGACTATCACGGCACCCCTTTCGTGCGCGTCATTGCTGAAAACGCCATGAAAGCGGGCCTATCTCCAGTCATCGTGATCTGCGGTGCACACGCAGAAGCCGTCAGAAAGGCTCTAAACGGCTTGCAAGTAGAAATTGTCCACAATCCAGAATGGGAAACCGGGCAAGGCAGTTCTGTCAAAACCGGGGTTAGCCGCCTGCAAGCAAACACGGGTGGGGCTATTTTTTTACTCGCAGATCAGCCTCAGGTGAGTGTGGAACTGCTGCTCGCGCTGGTAGAACGCCACAGCCAGAACCTGCCCGCGATCCTGGCACCTTACGTTTTTGATCAACGCGCCACTCCGTTACTTTTCGACCGCGTCACATTCGCTGATCTTTTGACGCTCACCGGAGATTCAGGCGGCCGGACACTTTTCTCAAAGTTTAGCCCGCGTTACTTAAACTGGTACGACCGGCACCTTTTGTTGGATGTGGATACCCCGGCAGATTATGCCAGACTGCTGGAGAGTGAAATGTGAGCAACCTGGCGGTCATCATACTTGCCGCGGGGTTGTCAAAGCGCATGGGACAACCTAAAATGCTGCTGCCATGGGGAAAGACCAGTGTTTTAGGGCAGGTTCTTGCCACTTTTGAAACAAGCGGTGCATACGAAATCATTGTAGTAAGCGGAGGCGCACACAAGTCTGTTGAAGAAGAAGTATTTAAAATGGCTCGCAATTTCCCGGTGCACTGTGTTTACAATCCTGATCATGAAAATGGGGAAATGCTTTCTTCGTTGCAATGCGGGTTATCCGTTGTCTCCGACCAGGCTAATGCAGTCTTAATTGGCCTGGGAGATCAGCCTCAGATCAGCCCGGAAGCAATCCAAAAAGTAATTACGGCTTTTAACTCCTCCGCGGCACCGTTAATTGTTCCCAGTCACAATTTGAGGCGCGGACATCCCTGGCTGGCGCAGCGCTCACTCTGGGAACAACTAATGGCGATGCAGCCGCCGAAAACCTTGCGTGATTTCTTAAATATGCTTGCCGGAGAAATCTGTTACATAGAAACTGACCCAACAATTTTGAAAGACCTGGATACCCCGGAAGATTATCAACGCGAAAAGCCTTGAATTCTCCACCCGTGCGTGCTATTGTAAATGTGTAAACACGTTCTCACTCTCAAGGAGGTAGCTATGACAGACTGGAATTCGATGGTGGAACATATTCAAGCCGCCATGTCTGCAGTTGACAGGGCTCACGCCGCTACAGAAACCCTGCGCGAGAAAACTGATCGAGAAGCGATAGAAAAGTTCCAGGCAGAAATGAAAGCACTGCAAAAACATCTTGAACAAATGCAGAACATTCTCGCCCACGAAGACACTTATACATTGGATGAGCTGGCTGATGCGCTTAGCGCAACCCTGGGTTCCGGGCAGACTTATCACCGCATTGCTCATTACGAAGTGACACAGAAGTAACCGTCAATGAAGAATTGTTAAGCGCGAGCCTTGCCATTCTCTGCGCTGGTTCTGGTATCCTGGAGAGCGTTTTCTCATTTATAAAATTCTACAAAAAGCACGTTTAGGCGTGCTTTTTGTATTCTTAGGTGTTCTATTCTATGATAAACTACGCCACACTGGAGACAACCATGCGCTATTTTGTAATTGTTAATCCAATTTGTGGACGCGGTCTGGGTGAACGTTCGATCCCGGCTATCGAAACTTGGCTCACTCAGGCCGATGTGGAATTCAAACTTGTGCGTACTGAACGTGTCTGGCATGCCGCGGAACTGGCCGAGCAGGCTGCCCGTGAAGGGTACGATGTAATCGTTTGCGCCAGCGGCGATGGGACAATCAACGAAGCCCTGAATGGATTGATGATGGCCCGCAAGGCTGGCATCAATCATACTGCGTTTGCCGTGCTTTCGATTGGAACAGGCAATGACTTTTCAGGAGGAATGGATATACCAACCGAGCTTGAACCCTGTCTGGGTGCTCTACTGGTAAATAAACGCAAAAAAATTGATATCGGTCTGGTAAAAGGTGGTGATTTTCCAGACGGTCGCTATTTTGGGAATGGGATCGGAATCGGTTTTGATGCTGCTGTTGGCACCGCTGCATCCAAAGTTCGCTGGACACGCGGCTTGCCAGCATACCTGATTGGCGTCATTGCCACGGTTTTTCTATATTACACTCCGCCAAAGGTCCGTATTCAAATTGACAATGAAGAAATTTACCAGCAGTCTTTAATGATCTCGATCATGAATGGCAAGCGCATGGGCGGGGGCTTTAAGATGGCGCCGGAAAGCAAGAGCGACGATGGCGTATTTAACCTGTGTATTTGCGAAACAGCCTCAAAAGCTCGCATTTTTGGGTTGATCCCTTATTTTCTAAAAGGCACTCAGGAAGGCCAGCCAGAGATAAAAATGCGCTGCACAAAAAAAATAATCGTCACCGCTGTGGAGGGCGACTTTCCCGCGCATGCTGATGGCGAAATGTTGTGCTATAACGGAAAGAGCCTGAACGTGGAACTTTTACCAGGCGAATTGGAAATCATCTGCGGCTAGAAAATATTTCTTTCGATAGGCGTGGCTACTATTTTGATGTGAGGAAATCCAGATTAAAGATGCATAATTTACAAATACGCCTGATTACGCCAGGGATACTGGCATGAACCTGATACAGTGGATTGTCACCTATGGATGCAAGCTTGGGCTGGACATAATGTGTAAGATCGATTCAAAAGAACTACACAAAGTTCCACAAACCGGCCCATTAATGCTTTACACCAATCACACTGGGATGGTGGAAGCACCTTTGCTTTATACACGCCTGCAGCCCCGCAACAAGTTAACAGCCATCGCCAAGATTGAAACCTGGGATAACTGGTTTCTGAATTGGGTCTTTACACTGTGGGGCATCATCCCCATCCATCGCGGTGAGGCAGATATGGTTGCCATGCGTAAAGCACTGGACGCGCTCGAAAAAGGCTATATCCTGGGAATTTCGCCCGAGGGAACACGCAGCCGTGAAGGGAAATTGCTGCGAGCTCATGGAGGAATTGCCATGCTGGCTCTGCACAGTCACGCGCCACTGCAGGCCATTGCGCATTGGGGTGGAGAAAATTTTGGCATGAACGTCAAGCGCTTCAAACGCACCGATTTTCACTTGCGAGTCGGCCCTTTGTTTCACCTGAATGCACATGGCGAACGGGTGACAAAAGAAATCCGCCAACAAATGGCGGATGAAATGATGTACCAGTTGGCACGGCTGCTTCCTGAATCTTACCGCGGCGAATATACTGACCTGGAAAACGCCACCGAAAAGTACATTCGTTATATAGAGTAGTAATTTTGAAAAAGAGAGCCTTGCGCTCTCTTTTTCAACCTATAACCCATACCAGTACACGCTTGTTTCCCATTTTTGGAAACCCATTTTTTTATAAAGCTGATTGGCAGCCACCCGGCTCGGGTTACAAGTTAGTGAAACTCCATGAAGTCCCATTTCTCGCGCAATGTGCAGCAAATGAGTAACCAGGGCTTCGCCGCAGCCCTGACCGCGGAGATCCATGTCTACAATAACATCCTCAATGTGGGCATGTTGACCGCTGGGCGTACGAAAAAGCCCCAGCGTTGCTGCACCCACAATTTGGCCGTCAGGGCCAGATCTGCGGGCTACAATCAAGACACTAGGCGAATCTAATAGCATTTGCAAGTCAGTTGGACTGGGGATTGTTGCCTTTGTTAACTGCGGAATAAGCCGCTCAAAAGCCGAGACTAGTTCAGCAGTAATACTCTCGACACGGAAAATAGAAAATTCAGCCATTTTCAGATGTTCAACAAGGAAATTAAGAGCGGGTATGTAAATATTGATCGCGTAAAACGGCCATCATTTCATCGGGCAGGCGATTGACCTTTCCAAGCAGGTGGGCCGTCACAACAATTTTCGCCACGCTTTCTAAACGTTCCAGAAAATTTAACGCATCTTCAAGGTCTGATCCATACGTGACTGCCCCGTGATTGCGAATAATGATGGCATTAGTAAGGCGTACATATTCGCGTATGGCACCAGCCATATCAACAGAGTCAGGTAAGGCAAAACGTGTGGTGGGAACTGGCCCCAGACCCTCAAGTACTTCAGGCAGCACATCCACCGGGAAATCAATGCCTGCTACACTTAACGCAATCGCATTTGTTGGATGAGCATGAATGACAGCACGCAGTTCCGGGCGTTGCCGGTAGATTTCCAGGTGCAGCTCAGTTTCAGTGGAGAGTGTTCGCTTACGCGAGACATCAGCTTTGATCACAGTTCCATCCAGACCGACTATCAGCAAATCCTCTGGTGCCAGACGACCCTTGCACAACGCAGATGGAGTGATAACGATACGATCATTCCCCAAGCGGGCAGAAATATTGCCATTATTCGAGAGAATCAATCCACTTGAATAACAAATACGCCCGGTCTCAATAATTGCCAAACGCAAATCGCGTTCTGTAGCAAAAGATGTCAAATGTAAATGGTTCATTTTTTACCTATCAGGTTACTGCCTGTAACTTATTGCGCGGCCATAGGCTGAGAATAAGATAATAACCAACATAAATAAATGAAACCCATGCCACCCATTTAGGTGTGCTAGGGTATTGAATAAGACCCCAAATACCGATGGCACCATAAATGTATGTAAGGGCCAATGTCAAAGTTTTTAATCGGGCATTGCGGCTGGGGTAAACATATTTTACTGGTACAAATACGAGGATATTAAATGCAACCAGGAAAGCCAGGTTAATCCAGGAGTTTAACTGCATGACCAGCATGTATAGGATCACTACATTCCAATACGAAGGAAAACCCTTAAAGAAGTAATCATTTGTTTCATCAGTTTTGGCATCCAACTGAGTAAACTGATAAGCAGATGTAAGCAAAATGGCAAAGGCAACTGGCAACCTGAACCCAGCCGGTAGAAAATCAGCCTCCACAAGAAAGAGCGCTGGAACAACAACATAATTCAGATAATCCAGTATATTATCGAGCAGTGCGCCGTCAACATTGGCGGCGTACGATTTGACGTCTGCCCAACGCGCTAGCATACCATCAAACCCATCCACAAACATAGCGATTACCATCCACAAAATAGCCAAACGCCAATCATGCTTAATGATAGCCATAATTGCCAGCAGACCCCAAACCGCGCCAGTGGCAGTAAAAAAGTGCACTCCATAAGCGTAGACCTGCCGGTTCAAGGATAATTTTGGATTGATCGTCATGTTCCTCCGCATCAAAAACAATGAGCCTCTCGAAATCGCTTCATGATGCAAACAAATTATACCCTGTGATAGGGGTAAAGGAATTCGTAAAGCAATCTCGACTCTACTTCTGCCTGCCACGCTTCAGAAGAAAATTCTCAAGCGTATCAACCAAATGATACGCTCGAGAAAAATACAACTCAGAGGATACTATGCTTTAAGCAGCGCAATGGTAATGGTTTCACCATCAAAGGTATCTGATATCGTCAAAGCATTGGCCGGTGCAGCACCAAAACTCATTTCCACAGAGAGCGTTTCACCGGTTACATATTCATGGTGACGCAGCAAAGCGTTCTTAAGTGTGGGCGTGGCTTCAAGAAAGATGCGAATTCGATCAGCCACATCCAGCCCGCTTTCCTTGCGGAAGTCTTGCAGCCGTCGAACAAACTCACGCGCCAGACCCTCTGACACAAGCTCGGGTGTCAGTTCTGTGACCAGGGCTGCCACATAAGAGCCTTCTTCTGCCACAGCAAAACCTTCACGAGCAAGCGATTTGATCTCGACTTCACCAGGCAAAATCTCGTAGCCAACACCTTCCACATCCACTATCAATTTACCTTCAATTTGCATGGCATGCGCGACACTTTCGCTATTAAGCGCCAGCAATGCTTTTTGGATGGCTGGGAAACGATTACCATATTTCTGACCCAATTGCTTGGGAAGTGGTTTGACAGTATGCTGCAATGCTTCAGTGCTGGCATCCAACATGCGCACTTTTTTAACGTTAAGTTCATCCATCAATAAATCATCATAATCACGTACTGCGCTCCGTTCGTTAACATTCGCCACAGAAAAGGCTGCTTCAGCCAGCGGCTGGCGCACCTTGCGGTTAGCCTTGGAACGCGCAGCATGACCGAGCGAAGCCAGGCGCATCACAAGAGCCATATCGCGGTTTAACTTCTCATCCACAAGGTCTGGGTTTACCTCCGGCCAGGTAGCCAGGTGAACGGATTCTGGCGCCTGCGGGTCAAAGGACCTGACCAGGTTTTGATGCAGCTCATCGGCCAGGAAGGGCATGGAAGGTGCAAGTAGTTTGCTGATGGTTGTGAGCGCAGTGTACAGTGTTGCATAGGCTGCTTGTTTATCGGTATCTGATTCAGACTTCCAGAAACGACGGCGCGAGCGGCGCAGATACCAGGTAGAAAGGTTTTCTACAAATTTCTCCAATGGACGCGTGGCCCCTGTGGCATCATAGGTTTCGTAAGCCAGGGTTACATCTCGCACCAACGTATTGAGTTCGGAAAGCAGCCATTTGTCCAAATTGCTATAAGCCAAATGCGTGGTTTCACCGGGCTGCCATTTATCCAGGTTCGCATATGTAACAAAGAACGAATACACATTCCACAAAGTCAGGGTAAAGTTGCGAAGCACTTCGCCCACCAGGTCAACCGAGAAACGGCGTTCATTACCAGATGGAGTAGCAGTATACAGATACCAGCGGAAGGCGTCCGCGCCGTGCAAGTTAAGCACGTCCCAGGGATTAACAATATTGCCTTTGGATTTCGACATCTTGTAGCCTTCGCCATCCAGGATCAATCCCAGGCAGGCAACGTTTTTGAAGGCCACACTGTCCATTAACAGCGTCCCAATTGCGTGCAGCGAATAGAACCACCCGCGTGTCTGGTCAACCGCTTCGCAAATATAATCTGCCGGGAACTGCTTTTGGAAGATTTCCTTGTTTTCGAAGGGGTAATGCCACTGCGCGTACGGCATTGAGCCAGAATCAAACCAGACATCGATCAACTCCGGTACGCGTGTCATTTTGCCGCCGCACTTCTGGCATGCAAAATGAACGTGGTCGACATGCGGACGATGCAGATCCAGGCTGGTTAAATCACGCCCGGTCAGGCCAGACAACTCTTCCACAGAGCCGATACAATGCTGATGCTTACAATTAGCGCATTCCCAGATTGGCAAGGGCGTTCCCCAGTAGCGTTCACGCGAAAGCGCCCAATCGATATTATTAGAAAGCCAATTACCAAACCGGCCATCTTTGATGTGTTCGGGCACCCAATTTATCGTCTGGTTCAATTCCACCATGCGCTCTTTGAATTGGCTGGTACGGAGATACCATGCCTCACGCGCATAATAAAGAAGGGGCGTGCTGCAGCGCCAGCAAAAGGGATAGGTATGCGTATATGGCTCAGCACGAAAAAGCAATCCGCGATTATTCAAGTCTGTCTTGATCGATTCATCCGCATCTTTGACAAATACGCCGCGCCAGGGAGTCACTTCCGGAATGAATGTACCATTCGGGGCAACGGTCATGATGATCGGCAAATCATATTCCATGGCGATTTTCATATCGTCCGCACCATAAGCTGGAGCCATGTGCACCAGACCAGTGCCGTCTTCGGTGGTCACAAAATCAGCCATCACTACATAATGTGCTGGTTTGTCAGGAGGTAAGAATGTAAATAGAGGCTGATATTTCAGGCCTTTCAGCTTTTTGCCCTTGAAAGTTTCCAACACTTGAACTTCTTCGCCGCGGAAAACTTTCTCGAGCAGAGCCTTAGCCAGTATTAACTTTTCACTTGCGCTGCCAGAACCTTCCGGGAGTTTACGTGAAACCTTCACATAATCCACACCTTCACCCGCGGCTACGGCTACATTAGCCGGAAGTGTCCAGGGGGTGGTGGTCCAGACCAGAAGAGAAGTCCCAGGTTCCTCCACGAGAGGCAGGCGCACAAACACGGACGGGTCAACTGCTTGGTCGTAGCCCAGCGCGACTTCATGATCTGAAAGCGGCGTGCCGCAGCGCGGGCAGTAAGGAACAACTTTGAATCCCTGATATAGCAGCTCTTTTTCCCAGAACTGACGCAATATCCACCAGACCGACTCGATATAATCGTTGGTAAAAGTGATATACGCAGTTTTTAGATCCACCCAGAAGGCGATCCGGTCGGTCAGACGTTCCCAATCCTGAATGTAATCGAAAGCAGATTTGCGGCATTCCTCATTAAATTTCGCGATGCCGTATTCTTCGATTTCTTGTTTGTTCTTGAAACCATGTCGCTTTTCCACTTCAATTTCTACCGGCAAACCGTGCGTATCCCAACCGCCGCGGCGCGAAACATGATAACCGCGCATGATCTTATAACGCGGAAAAAGGTCTTTAAACGCACGGGCTAGAACATGGTGCACACCCGGCTTGCCATTTGCAGTTGGTGGGCCTTCGTAAAAAATATATTCCGGTCCACCGGCGCGCGTAGAGATGGTTTTTTCGAAGATTTTTTCCCGTTTCCAAAACTTGAGCACACCATCTTCCATGGCAGGTACATCCAACTTGGGCAAGACCGGTTTAAACATGGCAAAACTCCTTATTCGAAATGACAAGACTGTTGAAAACAAATTTGTTTTCACGTAACAGCGGGTTGATTATTCTGAAACTGAGCGGCCTGGCTAAGATGTTCATCCTGACCAGAAAACAAAAAACTCCCGTCCACTCAGGGACGAGAGCCCAAAAGCTCACGCGGTACCACCCAGTTTCCTGCAATGCAGGCACTTGATTGAGGACTTGTTTCCGCATCCTCTCGTTTTTTAACGGGAACGGCACCGTCTTTCTTACTCACTCACGCTTTCAGATTGAAGCTCCGGAAGGATTTTCAGCCCGTCTGACTGGTTCGGCTCACACCAATTCCCGAACTCGCTGGCAGATCAACCGGCCTACTCGTTTCCATCAAAGCCTTTGATTAATATATTATACTCATTTCGTTCATGAAGAGCAAGAACTTTAAATATTTAAGCACAATCTACTATTTGGACGTAAAATCAGAACCATCCCATTCATTTCTATGAGCTTATCAGGAACAAAATGTCGATCCTACAGTTTGAAAACCAACAGATTAACGCAGCCTTTGACAATCTTACTACTACAAACGGGGGATATATTTTGCGAGGCAGAAATACCTCGCTCAAACTACCTTTTAGCGCGCAGGCTTATTTCCATCACGGCTGGCAGTCCTGGTCGCTCGCAGTCTGGAGCAAACCAGAGGCCCTGCCCACGCCCAGACCCACCATCCTGAACCCCATGCAAATTGATCCTCTCTACGCAAAACACCCCAATCCAAACGGTTCCTGGTTGGGAGCTGTGGAAATGCCGCGGGGAAATATTTTGCTGCTGGGTGCGCTCAACCTCGACAGTCATGTTCAGCTTCGAGACGGCAGCCTGCAGGGCTGGTACGAGGATGAAAGCATTGAACCTTCTGCTTGCGAGTGGTTTGTAGGTTTCGGCCCGGAAGAAAAGGTTTTCAACTCTTATGCCCAGCTCCTGGGCAAAAGGCTGGGTCATGCACGAGCCGCAACTGCTTACCGCGTCTGGTGTTCCTGGTACAGCCTGTATACAGCTATTGACGAACCCAGCTTACAAACCATCTTCGATGGACTTCAGAATCAACCCTTTGACGTTTTACAGGTGGACGATGGCTGGCAAATTGGCATCGGCGATTGGCAAGCCAATGCCAAATTCCCTTCCGGTATGAAATCGCTGGCAGACAGAATTAAAGCCACCGGGCGCAAAGCCGGCTTATGGCTGGCACCGCTCCTGGTAGTCCCATCCTCCAGCATTTACCGTGATCATCACGATTGGCTATTACACAACGATCAAGGACAGCTTGTTTCAGCAGGTTTTAACTGGGGAGAACAACTCTACGCGCTTGATACCACTCACCCAGCAGTCCTCACCTGGTTGGCGGATTTAATGAGGCGGGTGAGGGCCTGGGGGTTTGAATATATTAAACTCGATTTTCTTTATGCGGGTGCTCTGCCTGGCAAACGCTACACCCCAATTGCGCGCGAAGCCGCATACAGGGGCGGGCTGAGCGTTATTCGCGAAGCTTTGGGTGATGATGCCTACTTCCTGACCTGCGGTGCGCCTATTCTCCCATCAATTGGGTTATGTGACGCCATGCGGATTGGACCCGATGTAGCTGCGATCTGGGAAAGCGCACGAGATTCACTACTGTTAAACAACCCCACAACGCCTGGCCTCAAAAATGCCATCCGCACCACAATCAACAGATTGTGGTTGGCTCCACTTGTCCACACCGACCCGGACGTGGTCTTCTTTCGCAGCGATGAAACCAGCCTGACCCCGGAACAAAAAACCCTCATGCAAGACCTGGCACAGATCTGCAAATTTAAAGCCACATCAGATCCAGCTCAATGGCTGACGAAAACAGAGCGCGACAACCTGCGAGCTTTCCTGACACACCAGTCGAAAGTAGAATACGTGGGCCGTTACAAATACACCCTGGATGAGCGCCTGGTGGATTTTAGCCCGAGCATGGACCTGCCTAAACATCCTACATGGTTCCTTGCTCTGCTTGGCAGCATCACCGGTTGGTTGGGTAGTCAGCCCATTACGCTCAAGTTATTAGATAAGATGGGGAAAAATTCGCTGGACAAGTTAAAAAATCGGTTGTAATAAACTTCTATCCCTGATAATAAAAATCCATCCCGTTAAAGTTGCCCGGGATGGATTTTTTCTGTCAATGATCCTGTTGCAAATCTACTTCAACAAACCAGACAGCGTTTGCAGCGCATCCACCGATGGCAAATGAATCCGCAGAATGCGCCGTTTGCGGGCGGCCAGTGCTTCAAAATCGCCCAAAAACTGAGCCGATTCAAGCACTGCAAAAGTCATCCCCTGTCCCGGGATTTCAATATCCTTTTGCGCATCGCAGGTGATTTGCAGGAACAGCCCGCTGCTCACCCCACCTTTGTGCAATTGCCCGGTAGAGTGTTGGAACCGCGGCCCAAAGCCAACCGTTGTGGCGCAGCCCGTAAAGTCTCTAATTGCGATTCTCAGTTCGGTCAACCAACCAGAAACCCTCTCATCACGCGGCACATAAGCATTAATGGCAACATATTCACCCTTTAGTGCCCCGGAGAGGAAAGCAATCAAAAAACCGCGCAAATCCTGTGCAGCGATGGCAGGAATGGCAAACACCTTGGAGCCTGCCTGCTGCCAGGCGGGCTCACTTTCAGCGATCAGCCCATCCTTTTTGTAACCGGCAATCTTCGCATTGGTGCGTTCTTTGGCATCCTGCACGTCGGGCTGGTCAAAAGCGTTGACACCGAAAACTGCGCAGACAACTGCGGTGGCAAATTCCCATCGATAGAACTCAGCACCCAGATCATAGGGATCGTTCATATCAAAAACCAATACAGGTTGGCCAGACAGGTTCAGCGCTTCAAGTGCAGCATCATAACTTCCATCTTTGCGCATATAAACAAAGAGACGGTCTTTGCCATAGACAGTACTTTCACCAAGCGGTTCAAGATCCACTGGCACAATACCGAAGCCAAATTTCCCGCTCGATTCCGCAATCAACTGCTCCAGCCAGGAACCAAATGATGTGAGGCCTTTATCAGCCACAATCGTCAACTTATCGCGTCCATCCAGTGCAGCCTGACCAAGCAAAGCACCGAGAACCAGTCCAGGGTTGCGCGCAGACAGAATATCTGCGGTACATTGATCAGCCAGCCAACCAGAGCGAACCAGCAATTGGGTAGGATTAATACCCATCAAAGCAGCGGGAACCAAACCAAAGTGGGTCAAAACTGAATATCGCCCGCCCACCGTGGGGTCAGAAATGAATGTTTTTAGAAAACCATGCTTTTGGGCCAGCTCGCCAAGCGAGGTGCCCGGATCGGTAATCGCAATAAAATGCTTGCCTGCCTGGTCACCAAGAACTTCCCTGGCCAGATCCCAGAAGAAGTTGAACATTGCATTCACTTCTGCCGTACCGCCCGATTTGCTTGAGACAATGTAGAGTGTCTTCTCCAGAGGGAATTGAGCCTGTGTGGCAAGCACCTGCCCCGGGTCAGTTGAATCCAGAATGGCAAAGGTTAAACCAAGCCTGGCAAGCGTTTCTGAAAACACCAGCGACATGACTTCGGGCGCCAGCGACGACCCGCCCATGCCAAGCAACAAGAAGTGGGTGTACCCTGCCTGGTGTACCTGCTCAGCAAAGGCAGAAATGTCCGCCAACACAGGCTGTGATGTATGCGCTAAATTTAGCCAGCCCAATCGATTCTTAATTTCTTTTTGACCATCCGGGTCATCAGTCCAAAGAGTAGGATCAGCCAACCACATACGTCTGGCCATCTGGTTTTCTTCCAACTGCTTTACTCGCCCGCTAACCGACGACGCAAGGGTTCCAAGCCGGGCAACAATGACAGTGCGGCGTTCATCGATTGTCTTCAACAGGGCTGTAAAAGCATCCGCGAAAGCCTTTACTCCCTCTGCTTCAAGTTCCGAAGTAACATCTTCCATCGCTATACCGAAGTTTTTCAATTCAGCCACCTGGGCGCGGCATTCATCCACACCCAGCATGATAGTCTGGGATGCCTTGCCATGATCTTTGAATGCTTTTAGCGTAGCGGGTGGAACTGTGTTGACG
>JBBRWF010000046.1:0-14471 GCA_038249405.1 Anaerolineales bacterium | reverse complement strand
TCGCCCTGATTGAACCTTCTTTTGACTTTGACCCAGACGATCTAAAAACCATTGCCACAGCGGATGGTGATGACTATCTGTTGGAGGGTGTCAAGACGTATGTGCCCTTCGCGGCCCTGGCCGAGGCGCTGCTCGTATATGCCGCGTTGGATGGACAAACCCGCGGCTTCATTGTGCCGGGCAAAGCAGATGGACTGAACGTCTCCGAGCGTATCAAGCTGATGAGTCTCAATGCATTGCCGCTTTATCAGGTCACGCTCAAGGGTGTGCGAATTCCGAAAGAAAATATGCTTCCGGGTGATTTTAAGCCGGTACTGGCTGCTATGCGCGTAGCAAATGCCGCTCTTGCGGTGGGCGTTGCCAAAGCAGCCCTTGAATATGCGCGAGATTATGCTAAGGAACGCGATGCTTTTGGCGTAAAAATTGCTCAAAAACAGGCAATTGCCTTTATGCTGGCAGAGATGGCCATGGAAATTGAATCCACACGTCTGCTTACCTGGCAGGCCGCTTGGAAACTGGACGCAGGTAAGGAAGATGCGCTTAACGAAGCCTACCTGGCCGCCACTTCCGCCGCCGATATGGTCATGATGGTCACTGATCGCGCTGTGCAAATTTTGGGCGGTCACGGCTACATCCGCGACCATCCCGTCGAAATGTGGATGCGTAATGGCCGCGGGTTTGTCACGTTTACCGGGTTGGCAATTGTTTAATAAAAACGCCAGGGAGAATTAAGATGACTATCGAATTTGAAACCCCAAAGCCAGTCGAGCAAGCCCGTTTCTTGCTTCAAACTGTTGCCGATAACATGATGCGCCCCGTCTCACGCGAGATGGATGAAAATGAGCACGAAATTCCTTTTGGTTATATTGAGTTTATGAATACTGCCATGCGGGCCATGGGCGGTGGGTCAGCCGGCTCACTGACCCCCAGTGATGAGAAAAAATCCGATGATCCCAATAAACCGAAGCGCTCTTCCATTGCCTACCAGGTGCTCGCCAGTCAGTTGGAAATGCTCTCTTGGGGCGATGTAGGCATGTACCTCATCACACCGGGCGGTGGGTTGGGTGCGGCTGCCGTACAGGCCGCTGGTTCGCCCGCACAACGTGAAAAATTCCTCTTGCGTTTTAATGGTGATAAACCAACATTCGCTGCCATGTGTATGACCGAGGCTCAGGCTGGCTCAGATACCTCAGCCATCCGCACGCGTGCCGTTCTGGATGAAAAAACCAACGAGTGGGTCATCACCGGTGAAAAAATATTTGTTACTGGCGGCGATAAATCTTTCAATGAGCACCCTGAGTTTGGCAAAGGCTTTATCGTGGTCTGGGCCTCGATCGACCCCTCTGCCGGGCGTTCGGGCATGCGCTCGTTCGTGATCGAAGCCGGTACACCCGGTGTCAAAGTTACCAAGCTCGAACACAAAATGGGCATCCGTGTCAGCGATACAGCCTCAATTGTGCTGGATGCGGCGCGTGTGCCGTATGAAAATATTCTGGGCAGCCCCACGGTGGAAAAGACGACCACAGGCTTTAAAGGCGCCATGGCCACTTTTGACGCCACCCGGCCGCTTGTGGCGGCCACCGGGGTGGGTGTCGCCCGCGCCGCGTTGGAAGAAGTCAAAACGATGCTGGCCGAACGGGGTGTCACCATTCGTTACGGCCTGCCGCGCCAGAAGCTGACCTGCATCGAGCGCGATGTGATAGATATGGAAATTATGGTAAAGTCCGCCTGGTTGATGGTGCTCAAAGCCGTCTGGATGGCCGATAACAAGCAGCCCAATGCGCTTGAGTCGTCGATGAGCAAAGTTAAATCAGGCGATATTGTCACCAAAGTCACCCAAAAAGCCGTTGAGATCATGGGCCCGCTCGGATATGACCGCCAGTTCTTGCTGGAAAAGTGGTTCCGCGATGCCAAGATCACCGACATTTATGAAGGCACTGGCCAGATCAACCGGTTGGTGGTGGCGCGCCAGGTACTGGGCTATTCTGGCGCAGAACTGCGCTAGTTTTTTCGAACCTTACCAACATTGTGATAAATAACACTAATAAAACTGGCTGGCCTGTGATACCCTCGTGCCAGAGGTGAAATATGTCCGCATTATTTGCAGAACAAATGTTGATTTTGTTTCTAATTCTGGCACTGGGTTCCTGGCTGGGAACGCTCACGGTCAAACGCATTTCACTCGGCACCGCGGGGGTTCTTTTTGTGGCCCTGGTGTTTGGTCATTTTGGCCTGAGTGTTCCCAAGGTCATTATGGATCTCGGTCTGCTGCTCTTCGTGTATGCTGTCGGGCTGCAGGCCGGGATGAGTTTCTTCCGCACCTTTCGCAGCCAGGGCATCCGCTTTATTCTGATTGCCCTTGTGACAGTCTTAGGCGGTGGGCTGGTGACTGTCTTGGTAGCCTGGATCTGGAAGTTGCCGTTTGACCTGGCAACTGGCCTGTACACTGGCGCATTGACCTGCACTCCGGCACTCGCTGCCGCGATTGACAGCGTCAACCGGCTGAGCTCATTGGCGGGCACAAGCGCAGCGGTCTCGGTCGGCTATAGCATCGCCTACCCGTTCAGCATGGTGGGTGTTGTGCTGCTGGTGCAGCTGCTGCCCCGCTTGTTAAAGCGCGACCTCAAGGCCGAGGAAGCACGCTGGCGTGAAGAACAGGCCAAAGAAATGCCAGGCATTATTACCCGCCAGTATCGCATTACCAACCCGAATGTGGATGGGCGCCTGGTGAAAGAGATTGATCTGCACCGCTTGAGTACGGTTAACCTCTCGCGTGTGCGCCGCGGAGATAAGGTTTTCGCGGCCACCCCTTCCACTCGCCTTCAGTTATGGGATATTGTGATGGTGGTCGGCCAGGAAACCGAAGTATCCAAAATGTCTGTATTGCTCGGCGAACCCACCGAAGCGCGTATGGATGTCAATACAGACGTTAAAAGCGTGGATGTGTATGTCAGCGAACCTTCGCTGACCAGCAAAAAGTTGATGAACCTTAAAATTTGGGAACGTTATACCGTGGTCATCACACGCATCCGCCGCCAGGGACTGGAGATCACGCCGACAGGCACTGCCACCCTCGAAATTGGCGATAGCATTCGGGTCGTTGGTGAGACTGCCGCTGTGGAAGAGTTTGTTCGCCTGGTGGCTGGCAAACCTGCCCGCGCCGATGAAACCCAGATGGTCACTTTTCTGGTCGGTTTGGTACTCGGTGTGCTGCTTGGCAATCTTTCCATACCGCTGCCTAACGGTCTGGATTTGCGCCTTGGAAATGCCGGTGGTGTTTTTCTGGTGGGGTTGGTCATCGGCCACTTTGGGCGGGTTGGTAACTTCCGCCTGTGGGTGCCCCCGGCTGCCCGTAACATCACCCGCGAACTCGGCCTGATGCTTTTTCTGGCCGGAGCCGGAACGAATGCCGGGGCGCATTTGGTGCAGGTGGTTCAACAATATGGTTGGAGCCTGGTGGCTGCTGGCTTGCTGATCTCATCTGTGACTGTGCTTATCAGCCTGGTGCTGATGATCCCGGTCTACCGTATGACGACCCTCTCCACGCTGGGCGCCTTGTGTGCCTGTATGACGAATCCGCCGGGTCTGGGGGCCGCCCAGGCCCAGGCCGAAACAGACTTGCCTACGGTTTCCTATGCAAGTGTCTACCCGGCAGCCCTGATCTTTAAGATTTTGCTGGCGCAGGTGCTGGTTGAAGTGTTGAGTAAAATTTTGTAGTTTGCTTTACCCCGGGGATGGACCGGGATATTCACGGCATATTCAAAGGAGGAGACATGAAGTATCAAGTGCAAAACGCGGTAGTGATTGGCGCTGGTACCATGGGAGCTGCCATTGCGGCCCACCTGGCAAATACGGGTGTGCCTGTTACATTGCTTGATATCGTCCCAAAGGATGCCCCGGCAGGTAACAAAGAAGCGCGCGACAAGATAGTTGTGGAGGGTCTTGACCGTGCCAAAAAGTCACGCCCGGCTTCCTTCTTCTCTTCAGACCAGCATTTGCTGGTGAAGACGGGCAACCTTGAAGATGATTTTGATGTGATCGCCAGTGCAGATTGGGTTATTGAAGTCATCGTAGAGAATTTGAAGGTCAAACAAGACCTGATGGCGCGCATTGATGCCGTGCGCAAACCGGGGGCGATTGTCTCCAGCAATACCTCTGGCATTCCGCTGAAGGACATTGCCGAAGGTCGCTCAGACGACTTCAAAAAGCACTTCCTGGGCACACACTTTTTCAATCCTCCACGCTACCTGAAATTGCTGGAAATCATCAACACTGCCGATACCTTGCCGGAAGTCGTTGATTTCATTGCCCACTTTGGCGAATACCGCCTGGGCAAGGGCATCGTGCGCTGCAAGGATACGCCCAATTTCATTGGAAACCGCGTTGCCTTTGGCACGGGTGCTTTTGGTCTGCACTACATTCTCAAAAATGGCTATACCGTTGATGAAGTCGATGCTGTCACCGGTCCGGTCATGGGGCATCCCAAAACCGCCACTTTCCGTCTCATTGACCTGGTTGGCATCGACATTTGGCAGCACGTTGGCAAAAACCTGGCCGCCGGTATTCCGCATGACACCTATGCCATGCCTTACCTGCAGGATGATAAGGTAAACGGCCTGGTTAAAACGATGGTCGATAAGGGCTGGCTGGGCAACAAGACCAAAGTTGGTTTTTACAAGGAAGTCAAGAACGAGACCGGCAAAGAGTTCTGGTCGCTCAACCTTGAAACCTTGCAGCACGAGGCCTCCAAAAAAGTGCGCTTTGAGTCGATTGGCAAGGTGCGCGAGATTGAGAGTCTGGGCGAGCGCATGCAGCTTCTCATAAAAGAAACTGACCGCGGTGCACAACTGGTAAAGGCTCTCACCCTGCAAGGGTTTCAATATGCTTCCGCCATCATTCCCGAAGTGGCCGATACCGGCAAGCCGGTCGATGATGCCGTACGTTGGGGCTTCGGGCACGAAGCCGGGCCATTTGAAATCTGGGACATGCTCGGTGTGCGCGAAATGACCGCCTTGATGAAAGCCGAAGGTTTTGCTCCCGCTGCGTGGGTGGATGAAATGCTCGCTCAGGGATCGGAGACCTTTTACCAGTACAGGGACGGCGTAAAGATCGCTGTGTATGAGGTTGCCAAAAAACAATATGCGCCCATCGCGCGCTCTGCCGGATTGCTGCTGCTCAAGGATCAGAAGATCATTAGCCAGAACGCCGGTGCTACATTGTATGACATGGGTGACGGCGTGGCTTGCGTGGAATTCCATACCAAAATGAATGCGCTTGACGATGATATTTTCAATATCACCATCGAAGCCCTCGACCGTGTTGAAAAGGATTTTGACGGATTGGTGATTGGCAGCGAGGCCGATAACTTCAGCGCCGGTGCCAACTTGTTCATGGTCGTGGTCGGTGCGCAGCAGGGCATGTGGGATACGCTTGATGAGGCCATCCGCACACTGCAGGGTCTCAATATGCGCATGCGTTACTGCCCCAAACCAGTGGTGATCGCCCCCGCCGGTTTGGCCCTCGGCGGTGGCGCGGAAGTGACCATGCACGGCGCGCGCGTGGTGGCTCACGGCGAGTTGTATATCGGCCTGGTCGAAATGGGCGCGGGCGTTATCCCTGCCGGAGCAGGTACCAAGGAACTCTTACGCCGCATTGTCAACCCGCCCATGCGCACCCCCAACGCGGATGCTTTTCCTTATCTACAGCGTGTATTTGAGCAGATCGGGCTGGCAAAAGTGGCTGCCAGCGCCGAAGAAGCTCGCCAGGCGGGCTTCCTGACTCGCTCTGACCGGGTCATCATGCACCGTGAGCACCTGTTGAGTGAAGCCAAGCGTGAAGTGCTGCACATGGCAGCCTGTGGCTATGTGCCACCCGCTCCCGAGCAGATCTACGCTGCCGGGCGCGATGCGCTGGCTGCCCTGCGCGTGGGCATTCACATGATGGCCGAAGGCAAGTACATCACTGAGTACGAAAAGGTGATCGCTGGCAAGTTGGCTTATGTCATGACTGGCGGCGAGTTGAGCCGCCCAACCTGGGTCAGCGAGCAGTACATCCTGGACCTGGAGCGTGAAGCCTTCCTCAGCCTGTGCGGGAATGAAAAGACCCAGCAGCGCATGTGGAACCTCTTGCAAACCGGCAAGCCGCTGCGAAATTAAACGTGTGGAGGAAACGATGAATATACGTGATGCTGTAATTGTTTCAGCCGCTCGCACGGCGATTGGTAAATCAAAACGCGGCGGGCTGGCCAGTGTGCGCCCAGATGAAATGGCGGCGGAAGTCGTCAAAGAACTTCTCAAACGTGCGCCGGGTCTCGACCCTGCCGAGATCGAAGATGTTATTCTGGGCTGTGCCTTTCCAGAAGGCGAACAAGGCCTCAATATGGCTCGCACGGTCGCGCTCAGGGCCGGGCTGCCCTATACCGTCTCCGGCGAGACGATTAACCGCTACTGCTCGTCCGGCTCACAGTCGATTGCGCATGCGGCCTTTGCGATCATGACTGGGCAAATGGAAATCGCCATTGCTGGCGGTGCCGAGTCAATGAGCCTGGTGCCCATGACCGGCAACAAATTCGCCCCCAATGCTTATTTCGCCGCGGAAGACCCCGGCGCATTCACCAGCATGGGCCTCACTGCTGAAAACGTGGCCGAAAAATACAATGTCAGTCGCGCCGATCAAGATGCCTTCGCGGTGCGCTCGCACCAGAAAGCGTATGCCGCCGTCAGCTCCGGTTTGTTCGACCCGGAGATTGTACCAATCTCTGAGGAAGCGGTCGAGTATGTCAACGGCCAGGCCGTGACCAAAAAATTCACCGTCATACGTGACGAAGGTCCTCGCGCCGATACCAGCCTGGAAGCGCTTGCCAGGCTCAAACCAGCCTTCAAGGAAGGTGGCTCGGTCACCGCGGGCAACTCTTCGCAGACCTCGGACGGCGCCGCAGGTGTTATCATCATGTCTGCCGAGAAAGCTGCCAGCCTGGGGCTGAAACCCCTGGCACGCTTCGTCACCTTTGCAACCGGCGGCGTGCCCGCCGATCTGATGGGCATTGGCCCGATTGCCGCCATCCCGAAGGCGTTAAAATTGGCCGGGCTGACTCTTGACCAGATCGACTTGTTTGAGCTGAACGAAGCCTTTGCCGTGCAGTCGCTGGCGGTCATGCGTGAACTTGGCATGGATCAGGAAAAAGTCAACGTCAACGGCGGTGCCATTGCCCTCGGGCACCCCCTTGGCTGCACGGGTGCGAAACTGACCACCCAGTTGATCTATGAAATGGCTCGCCGCAAATCCAAATACGGCATGGTTTCCATGTGTATCGGCGGCGGCATGGGTGCTGCCACCATCCTGGAAAATTTACAATAAAAATCGCACCTCAAGGAGAATTTATATGCCCCTCACAATTGCTGATCTGATGTCAAAAATGCCCTCTGCGTTTGTACCCGAGAAAGCCCAGGGGCTAGATGTGGTCCTACAGTTCAAATTCTCGGGCGCTGAACCCGGCGAATGGTACGCCGCCATTAAGGACGGCAAGGTCGATGTTCAGCAAGGCACGCATCCCAATCCCAAGATGACCCTCTCCGCCGACTCCGAAGATTACGTCAAACTCTTCACCGGTCAACTCGACCCAATGCAAGCCTTCATGGCCGGCAAACTCAAGCTCACTGGTGACCTGAACCTGGCAATGAAGATGACCCAGTTCTTCAAAATGCGCCCCTAGAAAAAAATATACATAAAGAGGGCTGTCCTTCACCGGGCAGCCATCTTTTAGTTTAATGATAGGCTATTCTTTATACCTTTTGCGCATCTCCGCGCCGATGATGCGCACCGCTGTCGGACGTCCCATCACGCGGTTGGTGATGAACATCGCCAGCCGGTTTTGAGCACCGGTCAGGTAGCTGGGAGTCTTACCAAGCGCGTCCAGGCTTTCGCAGACCGTATCGGCTGCGCTCATGACCGTAGGCCAGGTCTTGGCTTCCGGGTTAGGGTTCTCGGCGCGCCAGCCCGGTGTGTCAGTCGCGCCGACCACAGTGGCCAGCACATCCACACCGCTTGCACGCAGTTCCTCCCACAGCGCCTCGCCCAGGTTCAGGTTGAAGGCCTTGGTGGCCGAGTACGCGCTCACATAGCTTGTGCCTACCATCGCCGAGCCGGAGGAGACAAAGATGATGCCGCCACGTTTTCGTTGGCGCATCTTTATCCCCAGCGCATGCGCCAGCACCAGCGGTGTGCGCGCATTCAGCGCCAGTATTTTGAGGTGTTTTTCCAACGGCACATCCAAAAAGTGCCCTATCGCGGATATCCCGGCGTTGTTGACCAGCAATCCAATCTCTAGATCGCTGACCGCTGCAATGAGCTTGTCCGGGCCTTCCGGTTCGGACAGATCCACTTGCAGCGGGCGTACCTGGACATGCGTTTCCGCGGCAATCGACGCGCCAGTCGCCTGCAGAGCGGGGAAGTTAATATCGGCCAGTGCCAGGTTACATCCTCGCCTGGCAAGCTGGCGGGCAAACTCTGCGCCCAGCCCCATCGCCGATCCGGTAACCAGCGCCCAGGGGCCGTATTTGGATGAGAAGGTTGATGTGGGTTTCATAATGTAGATGGTACCATGCCTGTCATTTTTATTGAATTGATGTATACACGGCCTGCCTTTCCCCTATTATTTGCCATTACTTGCAACCGCATACCGTAAATGCTATGATGATTAAGTCCGTTTAATCATAAGGAGTGACTATGACGACTTATATACCGGGTATCGATGTTTCTGGTTGGGAACCAAATATTAATTGGACGGTGGTCCGGCAAAGTGGTGTGCGTTTCGCCATTGCAAAGGCCACCGAAGGACTTTATATTGTCGATAAAACCTTTGCCCCCAATTGGCTGAACACAAAACGGGTGGGGATTGTGCGCGGTGCCTACCATTATCTCCGTGCTGAAATGGATGCCGTCCAACAGGCTGACCTGTATCTCAAAACTGTCGGAAAATTCGAAAATGGAGATTTCCCGCCCATCCTTGATCTGGAAAATATAGGGAATGAAAATGTTTCCAACAGTGTGATGATCGCAAAAGCCGAAGCCTGGCTCAATCGTGTAGTGCAGGTAACCAACAAGACCCCTATTATTTATTCTGGGCCGTTTTTCCTGCGCGACCGCATCAACCGCCCTTTTCTTGGGCCGCCCCTGTGGGCCAAAAAATACCCGTTGTGGTTGGCAAATTATCTGTTTAATATGCACGAAGGTTCATTGCCCATACAACCTGCTGGCTGGCAGAATTGGAAGATCTGGCAGTACACCGACAAAGGCCAGGTTCCAGGGATTGATGGCAGCGTGGATTTGAACTATTTCCGTGGGACCTTGGATGATCTGTATGCTTTCGTTGGTGGCAAAGTCCCTGACTCTGCCTCGCATACTGTCCAGGCTGGTGACACCCTGCACACAATTGCAAAACAATACGGCGTGGCAGTGCTCGATTTGCTTGATACGAACCCACAGTTGCTCCAGAAGGGCATGACTCTAAAAATCCCCCAGGCTGTAACCGATTCGGCCAAAACATCCGTCCCGCCCGATACCCCCAACCCATCACCTGTGGATCCCCAGACCGGTCTTGCCGCTTATGACCTGTACACCATCCGCCCGGGTGACAACCTCACCGCCATTGCGAACCGCTATAAAACCACGGTGGATAAGATAATCACCGAGAACCGCATTGCCAACCCCGACCAGATCGCAATAGGCCAGGTGCTCCGCATCCCCAAAATATAATCTAAATGCATTCATATAAAAACCGCTGCCAATTTCCGGACAGCGGTTTTTATACGTTTACTTTCGTCAGTAGGTTATTGTGCCATTTTGACACAATATCCACTATTCAAGTTAGTTTTAACTCTTCAGAAAATCTTCCAGGCTGCCCTTGCTGATGCGGTAAGCGTTGCCCAGTTTCTTGGCCTTCAAGTCGCCAGCTGTGATCGCGGCGATAACATCTTCTTCCGAGACGCGCAGCACAGCCGCCGCTTCGGCAGGGGTCATGACATCGGGCATGCCGCCCGCAGCCGCTGACCCGCCGCTGGAGGCAACCTGCGACTGCTGCTGCTGGGGCGCTTGCATGCCGCCTTGCAGTGCCTGGCCCATCAGGTTGCCAATGCCCATCCCAGCACCGATGCCAGCCGTCAGACCCGCGCCGCCGCTTTGATTGTTTGCGGCATCCCGCATAGCATCTGCAGCCTGTAGCTGGGTGTAAACATTCATATCGAGCATGCCCATGTCGCGCAGTTCCTGGGCTGATTTATCGGATGGCTTCAGGTTGCCGATGTAGAAGGTCTTGAGCGTCAGGCCTAGCGCGGCAAAATCATCCTGTGCCTTGGCCCGCACACCCGCACCGATTTCCTCAGTCAAACCGATCAGTTCCAGCACACTTTTCTTCGCGCCGGTCTCACCCAGCAAATCCTGCAGCTTGGAGAGCAGTACCGTGCGCACGCGTTCTTCAATTTCTGATGTGCGGAAGATGGCCTGCTTGCCAACGATATTGGTTACAAACAACTGCGGGTCGCTCACCTGATAAGAATATGTGCCAAACCCTTGCAGCAGCGCCACACCCAGACCAACGCCAGGGTTGCGCACGATGATTGGCTGTGGGGTGCCCCACTTCTTGTTGGCAAATTCCTTGAGTGAGACAAAGTACACTTCGGCCGGGAAGGGGGTGCGGTCATTAAAAGCCTTGCCGATAAAATCAATCAGCTTGGGAACGTTGGCCGTGACCAGGGTATGCATGCCTGGGCCGAAAACATCCAGGGCCTGCCCATTGCGGAAGAACACTGCTGCCTGCCCATCGCGGACGATCAACTGCGAACCGATACGAAAATCGCCGATGCTGCTGTCGTCGGGAAAACGATGGACGATCTCATCCGCCATTTCATTGCGATATTCAATAACATCAAAAATTCTGGCCATGACTCTCTCCTTTAGACCTTATGTTTGCAAATTTTATTATAAACCAACCAACTGTTACATTCAAGCAGATATACGCCGTACTCACAAAAAAGTTGTTATCCGTTTATCAATCTTGTGCCGCACATCAGGCCTTGATATGCATTGATTTACCGCTGGCTTCGTTTCTGAGCATCAAGATTTCTGCCAGAATGCTGACCGCGATTTCTTCAGGCGTTTCAGCCTGCAATTCCAACCCGATCGGCGAATGGATTCTGGCAATTTTCTGCTCATCCACGCCGCTTTCTTTTAAACCGTTAACAGTCATCGTCCAGCGCCTTCTGGATCCGATAATGCCAATGTACGCGGCACGCGTATCCAGCAAGGCTGGCAATCCGGGTACATCTGTGGCAACCCCGCGTGTGGTCAGGATAACATAGGTCTGGCGGTTGATGTTAACGTGTTGCGGTAGCTCTGCCATTAGCACAGGATAGAACTCATCTGCATCCGGGTTCATCTCCGGCGTGCAAAATTCAGTGCGGTCGTCCGAAACAGCTACGCGGAACCCCAGCCACTTTGCCAGGTGAGCCACGGCCTTGCCAACGTGACCGCCCCCAATGATGATGATTTTTTCTGGCGGTAAAATCGGTTCCACAAACACCTCCACCTGGCCGCCGCATACGCCGGGGTCACCGCGCGCCGGGTCGGTCATGGAATAATTTAGCTTGCGCGGTTTTCCATCGCTGATGGCAATCCGGGCTTCATCCAGTACGCGGTGTTCCAGTTCTCCGCCGCCCACCGTGCCGGTAAATTCACCGTTTTCGTAGACCAGCATTTTGCTGCCCACATGGCGCGGGGTCGAACCTTGCGCGGCGCTGATGGTGCACAATGCTGCGCATTCGCCGCGTGCTTGAATTTCAACAATGATTTGGTATAGGTTTATTGTCATGTTTCCACTGAAGTTGGAGTGAGTGTGCCCGTCGTTATTTTTGCGCAAAAAGTGGCTTTGTCCTCGTGATCGCGGGCTGTGGATTCGAATGTGAACCGCTGGGCAGGGTCTTGTATGTGTGTACTGTATTCCAATGCCCATGTAGCCACAGCTTTGTGATATTGGGCGCGGTTGCGGTTGGGAATTAGCTCGTAGGCGACATCCCGCAAATAAGAGTTCTTAAAATAGTATTCCTGTTCATTGGAATACTTTGTCCCTTCGCGCGGGAAGGCCAGATCCGCGCGTACCAATTGACGCAAACCGTCTTGCGTGAACCGGTCAACAACTGCTTCAGGGATGTTGAGTATCGGCGTGGATCCCGGCAGTGGTGTGGAGCGCGCGGCTGCCAGCACTGCGCCAACCCAGAATACTCTTCCAACCACAGATGCCAGCAGCGCCACAGTGCGTGCTTCGCGCGAAAGGTTGTCCATACGCGCCTGCATGGTGGCGCGCAGTGTTTCTGGGATCTGTGTGCTGAGATGGTTGCGGATTTCCAATGCATCCATGCCTGACTGTTGTGCGAACAAACCGCCCTTCACAAGATTATTTATGATCTCCCCCAGAAAGTATGGATTCCCATCCGCGTGCTGTGCAACATCTTCCAGGATATCCTGAGGCAGGAAGTGCAGGTCTGGGTAAGCCTGATTAATTAACGCGGGGGTTATTTCAAGAGGGTGGAGATGGATTACCCGTGCCAGGTTGTGCCACTGGCTGTTCTTTTTAAGAAATTCAAGCCGTGCTGCGCCAACGATCATCGTATTAAAAGTAGCTTCTTCGCTGGTCAATAGGTTCGCCAGCAGCAGCAGGCTTTCGCGGTCCGCCCATTGCAAATCATCAATAAACAAAACCAGTCTGCGTTTTAAGCTGATTCGGCGTAACAATTCACGGCTCAAGGAAATGATGTGTGCCAGAAGTTCTTCGCGATTTTCCGCCTTAATAGTTTGTTGGCCTTCGCCCGTGTCTGAGATGCCGATCATTTTCCCCAGCACATAAGCAGCTTCAGCTTTTTGACCTTGACCATCTTCTGTCCAAACGCTGTTCAGACCGTGTTTCCATTTATTGAGTCCTTCATGCTGAGAATCATCGTCTCGTATCCCAAAACGGCTGCGGATCAAAACCCGCCACACAGAAAAAGGGTTGTGAGATGTTTGTGAAAGCCCATGCGTGGAAAGAATGCTTACTTTTTCACCTTTGCTCTCCAGCAAGTTGCCAAAATCCATTACAAGGCGGGTCTTCCCAATTCCAACATCCCCATTGATCAGCGCCATACTGGGTTTACTGCCTTCAAAGGACTGCTCGTACATTTTCCATAACTTCTGCATTTCATTGTTGCGCCCTACCATATTGGTCAGCAGATTACCGGCATTCTGGCTGCGTACCCGCTCAGTCAGCGACAGCATGCCCTCTACCTCAAAAGGTTGGACCAGCTCAGTCTTACCTTTTGCCATGGTAGGTTCCAGCCGTTTAACTCTAAAACTGTTGCGCACCATGCGCAGTGTATTTTCTCCGATTACCACCGTGCCCGCCTGGGCAATCTGTTCCAGGCGGCTCGCCACATTAACAGTATCTCCAAAGACAGTGTATTCACGGCGCGTGCCAACATAACCTGCGAAAACCGCTCCGGTGTTTACGCCTACTCGCAGTTTGAGCGTTTTTGCGCCAGATATATGTGAGTTTTCGCAAAAGTCATTCAGGGCTCTTATCAAATCCAGGCCGGTGGCAACCGCCTGTTGGGCATCGTTTTCGCCTGCGAACGGCGCTCCCCAAATAGCCATCACCCCATCGCCCATATGTTTGTCGATATAACCATTGTGATTCTCGATGGCTTTGTCCAGTTGTTCCCAGATACCCTTTAGCAGATCGCTTACCGTTTCGAAGTCCAGCTTTTCAGCCAGCGCAGTAAATCCCTGCACATCCGCAAACAGCACGGTGGCAAGACGACGTTCTTCTGGAAAGCGCAACGAATCAACAGGCATAATGAGAGGCTTGGCGTTTAAGTCCAGGTTTTATTTTTCCAACAATCCCAGTACAGCCGGTAAGAGCTGTTTTTTACGGGAGACAACCCCTGGCGCGTCGCGCGTGCCGTCAGGTAGTGGTGGGAAGGGCAGTTCATCCAGGATCGGCGGAGCCGGGTTGGAGACAAGCAGGCGGCTCGAACCTCGTACTACGTCTGTGACCAGCAGGATTGCAAAATCAAGCCCGCGTTTTTCTTTAAGGTCATTCAGCGCGCCTTGCAAAGCATTCAGATGTTCACGGAGTTGCAGCAGATCGGTAACTTCGGCCTGGGCTACCGCAAATTTGAAACCACCCGCTTCGTAAGGTTTAATGTCCGTGCTGACGATGTCTTGCGGGTCCTTATTAGCCAGCCCGGCGCCAGCTGCAAGAACGGCGGTTCCAAATGATTGTATGGTTTCGCCTTTAAGCGCTCCATTGCCCACAAACGCCCAGCGCGCCAGCCGCTCAGCGGCTTGCCTGTCGCGGGCTGTCGCCGTTGGCGAGGTCAGGATCAGTGTATCTGCCAGCAAACCAGAGAGCAGCATGCCAGCCAGACCGGGCGGCATGGAGAGAC
>JBBRWF010000045.1:0-14523 GCA_038249405.1 Anaerolineales bacterium | reverse complement strand
AGCATCAAAGGTAAATTCTGCTGTCGCATTTGGGTCAGCAGAATAGATATTAACGCCGGAGAAACTGATAGTCAGTGGATAGACCAGGGCGGCAGCCTTGAATTGAGCGGCCCAACCAGTGCCGCCAGGTTCCTGGTTGATCGCCTTGTTAATGTCCTGTGGATATGTATAGGCTACTTTCTTCCCGCTGGCATCTTGGATCTCCAAGGCGCCGGTTTGTTGAAAGGACTCACCGGGCTTACTTTGAGGTTGAAAACTTCCGATTAGGATGTAACCATCGCTGGTTTCGATCACTTTGCTCACCGTCACCGAATTATCAGCAGGTGGAACCGATGTGCCGTTGGTAGCGGCATTCTGGGTCAGGTTGATCTGCGGAGAGGGTGAAAGCTCGATCACAGGCATCACGGTCAGGTCAGGTGGAGCTGGGACGAAATGCAGCGGCAACTCCCAGTTTTCAGGGACCTTGCCAGGCAAGGTATTGGAGATGCAAGGAATCACGAAAACTGCCTCGTTCATGTCAGCCGGGACGTGTTGATAGCCATAGTTCACCGCGATGAGCTGCGTGCCATCCGCCAGGCGCAAATATTCTTGCGTCATACAGCCCGCCATGTTCTCTCGGTCTGGGTAGGCTGATCCAGGTACTCCAAAGATACGATACTCGATCTGGGTCCGATCCCCGGTGATGGTTGCCGAGGTGACTGTGATGGTGACCCCATCGCGTGTGATACTGACAGGCTCAGCTAACACCCGGATAGGGGCGCTCTGATCCACGATTCCTACACCCGGTATATAACCAAAGAGCTGAAGAACAGCAGCGTAGACACGCTGTGGGCCAATCACCAGGGTGCCGATGATCAATAAGGATAGAATCGCGAGAGCAACAGTCCATGTAGGTCGCAATCCAAAGAAAGAACGAGATTTCATGGATTTTGCCTCTGCTCGCTGCATCAAATCAGCATAAGCCTTGTCAACAAATTCGGAGCGGGTTTTGGGCACTCCGAAAGACTGACGAATATTCTCTTCAAACTGAGTGGTCGAATTCCATTCATTCATTTGGAACCTCCAACTGGCTATGCAACCGCGCCAATAACCGGTAGATTGATTTTTTGACTGCATCTTCATTGCGATGAAGGATATGACCAATTTCTGGAAAGCTCATGGCAGCGAGGTATCTTAAACGCAGCAGTTCGCGATCTTCTTCGGGCAATGCCTCGATGAGAGCTGAAAGGGTTGCTGTCTGCTCTGATTTAATAACCCCATGCAATGGATCGTTACCTACAGAAACTTCAGCAATTTCTTCAATAGACGTTATATTTTTTCTCTGGCGAAAATGATCCATCGCTTTATTACGGGCAATGGTAAACAACCAGGAAGCAAAGTGCCCATCCTTTCGAAATCTGTCAAAGGATTCAAAGGCAACCAAAAATGTTTGAGCAGTAATATCCTCTGCCTCATGTACATTTCCAATCCGGCTGTAGAGATATCGGAAGACCTGTTCCACATACAGCTTATACAACTCCCCAAATGCCTTGGGATCGTGTCTTGCGGCTTTGATTATCCTTAATTCATCTGACTCACGATTGATCTTTTCGGATGTCAATACAATACTGCTTTCTGCCATAAATTTCCTCTCCAATCGTTTTCACGATATCCTGCAGGTTTTATTAATTTTGAGCTCTATATGTAAGACGGAAAAACATGGCAAAGGGGACAAGTAGATTATTCCATTTATGGACTCCTGGCTGTTTCCTGGCAAGGATCTCATTATTAATGACTGACAAAGGTATACGCTAATATTACTTTATTTAAAACCAGAGGTTGAAATGCCGAAGATAAATTCTGCCAGCAAACCCCAACGTTCTTTTTGAATAAATCCAGAAGGCGTGAGTCAATTAAGAGCAATGGCAAGCGTATTGGGACGGAGTGAAAGCGATGTAATTGAGGTTGCACTGACCAGAATGTATCGGGAGTAAATTCGTTATAACCGGGTCCTACGAAAAGGAGCCCGACCAGAAGATCAATATCAGGTGATGGGAAGTGGCTGTTATTTAGCGTATCGCAGGGTGACTTTCTCAATCCCAGGACGATCCCGACCCTGGTTAATCTGGATTCCTGTCCGGTAATTCATCTACACTGGCTCAAAGATGAAATCCGGTTCTGGTTGCAGCCTGTCCCGTAAATTGAGAGACGAGTTTGTGTAATACAATCCATTCGATGTTGTATATATTCATAGAACTCATCACGCTTTTCTAAGCAAAGCGAGCCGATACTTTGTCCGAAACCGAATCTAACTTACTAACCGAAGCCTTCGACCGTTACTACCCTTCCATTTTTCGCTACTTCCGCTACCGTGGAGCGGATGTCGATACTGCCAATGACCTTGCCTCAGCGACCTTCGAGCGCGCCTTGACGCATATTGCCACATTCGACTCGCGCCGGGCGCAAATCCAGACCTGGTTATTCGCGATTGCCCGAAATATTGCCATCAACCACTGGAAGTCAGAAAGTACGCATGGGACCATACCGCTTGATGATGACCTCCCCACCCTGGATAACCTTTCCCTGGAGCAAACCATCATGCTGGCACAGGATAAAGCCCGCATACTTCTCGCCATTCAAGCATTGGACGACCGCTCCCGTGAAATTGTGGCCTTTAAGTTCGGCGGGCCGTTGACCAATCGCCAGATTGCCGAACTTACTTATTTAACTGAAAGCAACGTGGGGGTAATTCTTTACCGTTCGCTCATAAAACTTCGCTGCCTGATGAATGCCCCCACTGAGGCGCACCATGAATAAACAGAAAAATCAATTCTCATTCCAACTGGATCAACTTCTTGGAATTCATCCTGGCAAGACAGACTTGACCTTTAATGGTTCTGATGAATCACAACTTCTTCAAACGGGCAGCATTCTTAATAGGATGGAATTTGACTCTGAACTCGCTCCCAGGGCAGATATTCGTACTCGCTGGCTGGCTCAGACCCGTCCAGGGTATCCGGAACAAAAAACCAGGCGCTTTTTCACTACTCGAACTGCGTGGTTTGCTGCGCTGATCCTTGCTTTGGTACTTCTGATTGCATACGGCCAACCTGTCATGGCAGCAGTGAGCCGTTTATTCGGTTATGTTTATGTCCAGGATGTCGGCTTCCTCCCGGCTGATTCAACATTGGTATTGCAGCAACCTGTCAGGCAGGAACATGCGGGTCAGAGCCTGGCCGTCACACGCGGCATCGCCACACCAAACGAAACTACGCTCTGGCTGGAATTCAGCGATATCGCTCGTTCCGTTGACGGCGCTGCTCTGCAATTTATCCCAGCGGGACAAATTGGTGAAGCCGAGCTCAAACTGGGTGTTTCCTCGTGGCAGTTTTCACCGAATACACCAGAGACTCATGCTGTTGTGCTGCATTTCCCGGCCTTGCCTGCGGGTACAACCCAAACAACTCTGTCTCTGCCCGAAGGCTGGCGATTGCCACTGACCTGGATATCGGCGACACAGTCTTATTTACCGGATGTGCGCGCTGTACCCTACCCTATAACTGCTTTACCACATATCACCAGCCTGCAGGCCGTCACCCCGGAAAACGAACTCTGTAAGACAATATACGACATGCAGCTTTGTGTGTTGGCCGCCGCCACATCGTCCACCAATACATCCATCCTGATGGAACTGCAATCACACAACCCGGCGCTCACACCTGGTTCCTGGTTCGGGGAAATCTGGCGCCAGGATGTCACTTTAAAGGATGGACAGGGAAAGGTCTATTCACTTGAAACAGATCCTGTTGATGGAGCCCTCGTCTTCCCGCCAGTGACGCCTAATCAAAAAGGTTATCTGACCATTCCCAGCGTAGTAGCCAGCCTGGATATCAGCGGGCAATCCATCAAGCTGGATATGGGCGCAAACCCACAGCCCGATACGGTCATTCCGCTTGATATCACCATACCTGTGTTAGGAACGAGCGTTCATTTCAGTAAAGCCACTTTTGTTGGAGATGGAGTAAGCAGTCTGCGCCTGACGCTGGACGCCGATCCGGTGAAAACGGTGGATGGTATCACGCCAGTTTCCATCGAGATTGGCAAGCCCGACCTGGTGGATGATCTATATGGCGGCGGGATGCTGGCGGGCAGCAAAGATATTTTCATTGAATTGGTCAGGCCAACCGGGAAAGTCACCGGTGTCATTAATATCCCGCTGCTGAACGCCATCCTGGCTGTGCAAGGGCCATTTGAATTCACATTCAACCTGGCCGATATTGCATCCATCACTCCTGTGCCCGATCTTGCCGATCCGGGCACCTTCTCTCCGGCGTCAACCGCCACTCCCATTTCACTGGATGCTTATGCTTATAGCGAACAGGCTTTGCAGTCCGGTGACTTGCTTTACACCGTCATTGATGGCGAAAATACAAATGTCTATGCTTTCACTCCGGGCGCGAAACAATCCCACTTGCTTGCGACATTGCCAGGAGCTGTCTCCCAGATTTATGTGCATCCCGATAAACAGGGATTGGATTATCTGGCGGGGGTTCAAATGAGTCGGGATGGAATAACTTATATTGACCACATTTGCTTGTACACCCTTCGTTTTGTTGAGCCATCACCGCGCCTGCTTTACAGTTTTGCATCCAACCCAACAAACACGATTGGAACAACGGTGAGCGCAGATTGGTCCTTCGATGGAAAGTACATGGCGTTCAGTTTTGCCGGAAGCCCCCAGCCTGGGTTCGCATCCCGCTATGGCTGGCTGGATTTATCCTGTCGGAAAGATGGCAACTGCGTTCCACAAGAAATTCCTGTCAAGAAAGATTGGGAGCTATCCACCCCTATCTTCGCGCCAAATGATTACCGGATGTTGTTTAGAGGGGCGGATTACTCTGATACGGGCAGCCCAGCGCTTTTCCTGCTCAATTTCGATCCGCACAGATCGAATGATTCCATTGAGACGATTACCCCCAACTACCTGCTCTCTGATACGAACTTTTCATCAGGCTGGACTCCCGACTCGAAAATTATATCAGTGTGCAGGGATAGTGTCAGCACCGATGCCAATACTTTCTGCGCAGTAGATCTGCAAACGAAAGACGTTACCCGTTACGAGCTTATCGAACCTCATATCAATGGCTACCGTCTTTACAATTTCTGGTGGCTTGCGCCCTCTGGAAACCAAATTGTAGCCAGTCTCTTTCCAGAAAATGCCACAAGAGAATCACTTACCGAACTGCGTATGCTCGACCTGAACGGGCACATGGGAAGAAAGCTGGCTTCCGCCCAGTCTTTCTTTCACGTCAGTTTCTCGCCTTCCGGGCAATGGCTGACATACGTTACGGATGATGAGGCTCGGTTAAATATCGCGGATATGAATTCTGGAAACACAATTCCCATTCAAGATTCCCAACCCTGGTCGATCTCCTGGGTTGGTTGGGCACGCTGATATCGGAACTTCCGAAGCCAGTCGCTTTAGAAGTTTTGTTACTTTTCCGCGCTTCACCCGATATACTTATAGATGATGACCACTTTGCCTGACGACCCAGCTCTTATCGACCGAGCCCAGCGCGATCCTGAAGCCTTTGCCGAACTTTACCGAGGCTATCTCACGCCGGTCTACCGCTATCTCTACCGGCGTTTGGGCAACGCTCACGAGGCTGAGGATATTACGAGCCAGGTTTTCATGGATGCGTTGGAAGCTGGTTGGCGTGGTTGGCCTATCTGCGCACGATTGCAGGCACTACTGGGCCACCCAGGCGGCTCGCAGCGGTACAGCGATTGACCGGCTCCAGGATGCGGGCGGGTGGAATAGCCCGGCGATGCCTCTACGCTATGTAGAGTCGGCCAAGATTGCTAATGAGGGCGTCAAGCTGGAATGAGCATATGGTCTTAAGTTGGGTGACTGGCCAACCACAACCTACACAGCACAATATCTTGGACAACTTCAAAGAAAAAATAGGATAGAATGGCACGCTTGTAATGCTGTACGAGAGTATTGCAGATGAGTCTGTGGATGTGATTCGCCTATCCCGAAATATATTGGAAATCATGAGGAAAATATGCCACGTATCCGTTGCCATTACGCTGATTGCGCACTTAACGACGAAAGCTATTGTGCTGCAGTCGCGGTTGAAATTGATCCCGATCATGGCTGTGCCACATACTCGCCAGCCAATAGCGTTGTGAATGGTGAAGAAGAGCGGGACGAAGATGAGCTGGATGATTTGGAAGAATCGGAAGAGTGGGAAGATGATGATATTGACGACGACGATGATAAAAACGACGATGAAGAGTATTAGCCTTGCCAGGTTGACTTAACACTGAGCCTATCTACATTGCGATTGGAAAAATTTGGGTTTTGGTGGAGTTCACTGTTTTTGCCCAAACCGTCCACGAAATAGCTGTTCTTCTTCATAAACTCCTTCTATAAGTTATGTAGGGCTGTGGATTGGATTCGACCGGTTGAGTAATTCGCGAATGGGATAGCGATAGAATCATAAAGTAAGAAGGCGATTACCCTCTTACTTTTCAAACGCTCTCTATAAAGAGTGCCCCCAAGGCTCCACGTTATAGTTGGGTGTTAAGTGTATGAGAGGGTGCCAAGCATAAAAACATGCACAGTTGATGAATGGCCGCAAGCTTTTTGGGCTATACTGGAAAAACCTTTCAAGAAACTGGGCAGGAGAGCAAACTGCCAATTCTCTCTCAACTAGGGGTGCAAAATGGCGCTTTATTCGGTGCATTGCTATTTATCCAGCAACAAAACTCAGATGTTAACGATATTTTGAAAACTGAATTAGCATATGTTCCGTATCCGAAACCTTCCGTCGGGCCTTTTTTGCTATCACAGATTTATAATGGCTTTCTCAGGGGGTCTCATTAAACGAAAAATGTTGCGGAAGTTAAATACATCAGCAGTAAAATCACTACTTTTACAGCGTTAAGCCAATCACAATGCCTTAAACAATAACGCCGCGCCAATCATTGGCGCATCTTTACCCAACTGTGCTTTTTCGATTTTTAATATATGTTTTCTCGCCCAAGAATGGAATCCATATTTATTTACCAATTCACCCAAAGGTTCAATAATTAACTGATCATGATCGCAAAGTCCGCCACTAATAATGACGGCTTCAGGCGAAATGATTGATACTACATTGGCAATTCCAATTGCCAGATCCTCAACCACGCTTGCAATCAACCCAAGCATTTCTTTATCGCCGTTATATGCAAGTTGAAACACGGTTTCAGCTTTTTGGGGAAGGTTCTTGAATTTTTCAGGAAATGTTTCCAAAGCCCTGTCTACGATGCCTGTCCCGGACGAATATCTCTCCAGGCAACCTTTTCTACCGCAATTGCACTCCCGACCGTTTTTCTCAAAAATAGTGTGTCCTATCTCACCAGCAGTGTTCATTCCGCCATGAAAGATCTTTCCATCCAAAATAATCCCCCCGCCAATCCCGGTTCCAAGTGTGATACAAACAATGGATTTATAATTTCTGCCAGCTCCAAATAAGAATTCTGCCCAGGCAGCCAGATGTGAATCTTGCGAAACCAACACATCCCGACCAAGATATTTTTTAAATATTGCTCCTGCTGGCACATCTTCCCAATGTAAATTAGGGCAATATTCAACATTTCCAGTCATAATATCAGCAGTGCCAGGTACCCCAACACCTATAAATGATATAACATCCAGGTCTAAACCAGTAGATTTAATCAGGTTTTTGGTGTTAGTACAAATATCAATAATTGTCTGCTCAGGGCTTAAATTACATTGAACAGGAATACGCAACGAATCAATAATAACTCCATCCTCCGTGACCAGCCCTATGTTAGCTTTCGTACCCCCGATATCAATTCCCAAGTTAATTTTTTCGCTCATCTTATGCCTAAACTTGGTGGAGATTAATATCGGCCATATTCACCCAAGGTTTCCCAAACTGCAGCAACATTTTCGGGCGGAATGTTACCCTGGATGGCATGTACCGTCGCAAAAACAAAACCACCACCAGATGCCAAGTCTTCAATGCGGCGGCGCACTTCATCTCTGATTTCCTGCACGTTGTTGCTCCCCAACACATGTTGAGTATCAACTCCACCACCCCAGAAGGTCAGGTCTTTTCCGAATTCACGTTTAAGTTCCGCCGTGTCCATCCCAGCAGCGCTGACCTGGACCGGGTTCAGAATATCAACCCCTTCATCAATCATATCTGGAATTACTTTGCGAATTGCACCGCACGAATGGAGAAAAACCTTCGCCCGGCTGTGTGATTTGATGAACCCGTACAACTTCATATGGTAAGGCTTCACAAGCTGTCGATAAGAGCTCGGTGAAAACAACAGATTCGATTGACCACCAACATCATCGGATTCTAAAACAGCAGTGACAGAATCACCGACTTCAGCCAGCATCTTTTCCCAGTAAGCAGTCTTGAGTTCAAGGATCTTTTCAAAGAGATGCTCCAATAGAACCGGATTAGTGGCGAAATCGATCAGGTATTGTTCGTATCCTCGCAACCAGCCAGCCATTTCCACAAATCCGGCACATAAACCGCCGACAATGACCGCCTGTTGGTCAACCTCTGCTGCCTTACGAACTTGTTCACGAATACCCACAAAACGCGCCGGGTCGGTCGGATCAGGCCAGGGAAAATGATCAATTTCTGCCCTAGTGATATCACCCCTAAGAGGATGATGAAAGACATCAAAATAATGCCCATTGTCTTTTGGCATTTTCCAACCAATGCCCCACTCGTCATGGAAATAGTTATATCTTTCCATATCATCTTTGATTTCAATTTGTGTTGATTTTGTCGATGGTTTGGGGTTAACACCGGTCACATCCACATTGAAGTGCTGACGAACATCATCATCCACAATAACCAATTGCTGAACCACATCAGCCAGGCGAATATCCACATCTGGCATTTTTAAATAAGTCCGCAGATTACGATAAGCGTGAATATTTAAACTTGTCATGACCGTGGCTCCGAGGTCCGAAGGAATATAATCCGGCTCGCGGTGGTTCAATGTCGTCTCTACTCTTTCTCGTGAATTCATGTGGACCCTCATTCCTTAGTTTCAAGAGCTTTAAACGAATCTGGATTTTTACCAACCAGTAGCGTCTTCTCGTAAAACACGTAGTGTATAGTCGCCAAAATTTACTTTATCGGTCACAATGTCTCGCGGCTCGGTGACGTAAAACGATGCAAGAACGCCCGGGACATCCACAGTGACCTCTCCATGCGGCGTATCCTTAAGCATCACGAAAAAGCTAACTTCGGGATCATTGAACTTTACTCGCAATGCTACAAAATCCTGCGCACCCAGGCTGTGGTTTTTTATTTTTTCAAGCAGTACAGCCCTTTTACACAAAGCCACAATTAAGTACAACGGTTTTGAATCCGGATTACCGATCAATAAAAACTCTTCATTATCAGCATGCGAACCAAAATAAAGACTTGGATCAAACGCATTGATTGTCGCAACAATTAATTTGTGCGGTCCATTTTCCGGCTGAGAAACATAAATTACAGCGTTATTCGACTCGTTGGCCCCTGAAACTGCCGAGTGTTTTCCCGGCGAAAGCCTGATAATTAACCCCTTATTTTCCAAATCGATCATAAGGGTAGGGCTCATTAGGCAGGGTTGTAATTCAATGATCATAGCTTCAACCTTATGATTGATCAATTATTTTGAAAAGAATCTGAAAGCGTCCCGGGTAGGCTGTTGAAATTAACTTTTTAACGCAATTCGCCTTTAAAGTTAATACTGTCGACCAAAACCGCCAGGAAGATAATGGCGCCCCGCACAATTTTATAAGCATAAGGCGAAGCATTCATCATGGTCATTCCATTGACAATCGTTGTAACCAGAATAATACCGATCAATGCCCCTGGAAAAACGCTGCCTTTCCCACCGAACAAGCTAGTACCACCCAAAACGGCTGCCGAAATAACCAGGAACTCGCTCCCGTCAGCAAAATAAACAGCCACATTAGCCACTTGTCCAGCCATTAGCACGCCAGCAAGTCCTGCCAATGTGCCGCAAATCAAATAGGCAAACAATACATTGCGTTTAACATTAATCCCAATTTTCTGAGCCGCATTGCTATCGTTGCCAATCGCCATCAGTTGACGGCCATACGCAGTGCGACGCACTACATAATCAAAAATTATGACCAACACCAATAAGATGATGACTATAATGGGTAGCCCCAGGATACGGCCATTTGAAATCGGGCTTAATTTTTCAACAAAATAAACGCTCGAATTGGACGAGATCAGACCTATGCCGCGAGCGATACCCATTGTTGCTAGTGTGGCAATAAACGGCACAATCTTAAAGCGTGAAATCACCAGTCCGTTAACAAAACCAACGGCTGCGCCAGTAAGAAGTGCGATGGTAAAGATGATGACATAACTCCAGAACGAGCCTAAAAAGCCCGATGGTTTCATCGCTTCCATAGCAATCGCGACTAGAATTGCGGACAGGTACATGACTTGCCCAACCGAAATATCAATCCCGGCGACGAGAAGCACAAAGGTCATCCCGATAGCAGCAATACCCAACGGCGCAGCCTGTTGCAAAATAATGAGCGCATTATTGACCGTTAGAAAATATTTATTTGTGAAACTAAATAGAATGACCATAACAATAAAAACCAGATAAACCCCATATTGATAAATAAAGGGTAAATATTTTCTAAAACCAGCTGATGATGATTTGAACGCTTCCATAGTTAGTTTAGCCCTCCAATTGCATAGCTAATGATCTTCTCTTGATCATACAGTTCTCTGGGAATATCTGACACTATTTTTCCCTTGCACATCACCAGCATCCGGTCACAAACCCCCATTAATTCTTCCATTTCTGATGAGACAAATAACACGGTAGCGCCATTTTTTGCCATTTGATTAACAATGGAGTAAATTTCAGCCTTGGCGCCAACATCCACACCACGGGTTGGTTCGTCCATAATAAAAATGGAAGGTTCTCTCATAATCCATTTACCAATTACAACTTTTTGCTGGTTACCGCCCGATAGGTTTTTCACGGCCTGAGTATTTTTATCGTGTACCTTGATATTTAATTCTTTTATTGTGCGGTCAGAAAAAAGGTCTTCCTTTTCGCGATCAACCATTCCAAAACTACCCAGCAACTGATTCAACTTAACTGCCACGAGATTATCTGCGACAGACTTGGACGTCAGCAAACCTTCCTGGCGGCGGTCTTCTGTGATAAATGCCATCCCATTCTTAATACAAATCTGTGGGTTAGGTTTTTTTAACACTTTATCACGCAAGTAGATTTCGCCAGATTCCATCTTATCGACCCCAAACAAACAGCGCATCAATTCAGTACGCCCGGCACCCATCAAGCCAAACAGACCCACAATTTCGCCTGAGCGCAATATAAAGGATACATCTTGTACAGCCTTACCCTGGCAGATACCCCGCGCTTCAAACAAGTTTTCGCCGATACTTTTATCAATTTTCGGATAAACTTGGCTAAGCTCCCGCCCTACCATCATAGTGATGACTTTATGTTTATCAAGCTTTTCTTTTTCTTCAATCCCAATCAGGTGCCCATCTCGTAAAACGGCAATACGATCGCAATGCAGGAAGACATCTTCCAAAATATGAGAAATGTAGATAATTGTCACGCCCTGTTCTTTGAGCTGGCGAATGATCTTGAAAAGATTATCTTTTTCCTTGTGAGACAAAGAAGTGGTTGGTTCATCGAAAATAATGATCTCGGCCTTTTTCATTAAAGCCTTCGTGATTTCAACCGTTTGGCGAATTCCCATTGGTAGCGAACCAACCTTGGTTTTGGGAGTTGTACTCACGCCAAACTTGTTAATATATTCCTGGGCCCTGGCTTCTATCTCTGAGTATTTCACCGCCCACAGCGCACCCTTCGGCAGTTCATCAATAAACATGTTTTCTGCGACAGTTAAATTGGTAAAGAGGTTTAATTCCTGATGAATGAAGGCAATCCCAGCTTTCTGAGCATCCTTGGGAGTCGTCGGCTCGTAGTCAGTGCCTTGTAATTTCATAATTCCACCATCGCGCCCTAAAACACCACCCAGAATATTCATCAAGGTCGATTTACCAGCACCATTCTCTCCAACCAGTCCCAGTATTTCACCCCTTTTCACTTCCAGGTTAATGTGATGCAGAACCTTGGCGCCAAAAAAGCTTTTGTTGATATCTTTCAATTCCAGGATATTTTCAGTCATGGTTTTCCCTTACCTTCTCATTTCTTCAATTCTTCGTGAAAAGATATCGATAAATGCTGCAACCAGTACCAGAATACCCTTAATAAGGCTGATCACATACCAATCGATCCCTAACAGGTTAACCACATTATTTAGCAAAGTAATAAAGAAAACGCCATATACTGTTTGCTTTACTCCTCCCGAGCCACCGAGAACGCTGGTTCCGCCGATAATGATACTGGCAATAATATCGATAAAAATCTTGTCACCCAAAGAAGGAATTCCTGCCTGATTTCGCGCAGTAGAAATAATACTTTGCAAGCCGGCATATAATCCACTCAAAAGCATGATTAAGAATAAATTTCGGGTCACTGGAATACCAGAAATAAAAGATGTTTTGGGGTTGGTGCCAATCGAATAAATCTGACGTCCAAACAAGGTATATTTGAGCAACCAATGGGTGAAAAGTAACACCACGACTGCAATCAGGATCGGTAACCAAATATAGCCCTGATCTCCTCCAATGATAAAAAAGGCTTCTGGCAATCCGCTGATGGATGCTTTTTCAGAAACCAGGCTGGTAAACCAGACTGCCACCCCGCTGCCTATCATCATGGTTGCAAGAGTGGCAATAAATGATGGAATTTTTAGTTTTGAAACAGAAAACCCGTTGATCGCCCCTACTAGCGCGCCAACAGCCAACATCACCAGGATACCGACAGGGATCGCAAAGGGTGTCCCCGCTAAAGGAGATTTTGCCATAATATAACCCCCGAAGACACTACCGAGGGCTATTACAGATGTCGCCGAAAAATCAATACCGCCGTTCAACACAACGAAGGTTACACCGGCGGCAATAATAATGATGTCAATTGCTTGAAGAAGCAAATTTTTTAGGTTAAATATGGTTGTAAAATGTGGCACAAATAGCGTTGCGCCAACAAACATGACAACCAAAAAAAGTAAAATGGAATTTTCTACCGCAAATATTCTCAAACTATCGAGGAATCTGTTTTGCTTCTTTTCCATAAGCCTCACCTATCTTGGAAGAGAGGGTACAGGAATACTAAATTATTCCTGTACCCTGTGCTCTTTTTTTACATCCTCGGATCGCTATTAAGATTACTTGACCTTCGACCAGCCCCAAACTGTTGGGCAGACGACTGAACAGTTATCGATATTGGCAATAACACCAGGGTCACGGAAGATATTACTATCGGGCTTCTGACCATTCGTCATCTTGACAGCCCATTCCACAGCAAGGAAACCGGTGTTGTCTGCAGCCTGAGCAGCATCCACCCAATTGTATCCATCTTTGAGATATTGCATGCCGACTTCATCGCCGTCGAAAGATACGATTGCAATGTGGCCGGGTTCGCCAATCTTTTTCCAACTGTTATTCTGTTCGAGCACACTCTTGATGGGGGGGAACAGGAAGTCGGAGGGGGTGATGATTAGGTTGATATCGGGGTGCGCCTGGAAAGCGTTCTGCATCCCGGCCAGGGCAACTTCATGTTTCCACTCAGTGGGAACTTCAGCTACTACCTCGATAACATCCTTATTGGCATTCAGGACTTCCATGTGGCCTTTTTTGCGCTCGACGGCATTTTCATCGCCGAGATTGCCAACAAGCAGCAGCGCTTTGTAGGTCTTGCCATCTTTCTTGGCCTTATCGACAAACCACTGCAATGCCTGCTTGGCCATTGTGTAGTTGTCAGATAGGATCTGCAGGTCCGGTAGCACATCACCCTGCACCGGCCGGTTGTCCATAATCACTGGAATGCCGGCTTCTTTGGCTTTCTTGATAGAAGCCACGATGGCGGCGCCATCCTTGGGGGCAATGATCAGCGCAGTAACGCCCTGGGCAATCAGGTTCTCTATTTGTTGATTTTGCTTGTTAGGGTCGCCTTCGGCCATGACTTCGACCATCTCAACGCCCATTTCCTTGGCTTTGGCTTGCATAGCTGCGTGGTTGGCCACCCAGAATGCCGATTCGAGCGAATCCATCGACAAGCCAATCTTTACGGTCTTGCCCGCAGCAACTGCTGGCGCAGCACTGGTCACAACCTTCGACCAACCCCATACCTTCGGGCAGACTTCCTTGCAGTTGTCGATGTTGGCAATGATACCTGGATCGCGGATGACATCCTGGTCAGGCTTCTGACCATTCGTCATCTTGACAGCCCATTCCACAGCAAGGAAACCGGTGTTGTCTGCAGCCTGGGCTGCGTCCACCCAGTTATATCCATCATTCAGATATTGCATGCCGACTTCATCGCCGTCGAAAGATACGATTGCAATGTGGCCGGGTT
>JBBRWF010000044.1:0-14998 GCA_038249405.1 Anaerolineales bacterium | reverse complement strand
ACCTTGCCGGTTAATTTGCCCATATACAACTCCTTAAGAATAAGACAAGCAATGTGCTGCCCCATTTTACCCTTTCAACTGGCAGAACCAAGAAGCAGATAGGGTTTGTTTCAACTGATAAACACAGTTTTTTAAATTTTAATTCGGAGGGGATGAAGATGGTAACCACAAACTCGGCGGTATTGAATGCTTGGAAAGTGTTCTATAGAAAACCTTTGCAAAAAACAAGATTTTTATGAAGGCCAGCTTTAGGGATATAATGGACGCAACATCAATAAATCCTGCGGTCACAACGCGGATGGCAAAAAATCTGGAGGTAATATGAAAAGTGTTTCCAAGTCAATTCGGGCTGTTCTAATTGTGCTGGCGGTTGCCGCACTGACCGGATGCAGCCTCGCAACGGCCGCATCACCCACCCCTACCACGCTGGATGTAAACGCAGTCATGACATCGGCTGCTGCCACAGCTTTCGTCGAGTTGACAAAAATTGCCGGTCAGGCCACACCCACCACTGCCCCCACAAAAACACCCACGCAGGCGGCCACAGCCACCCAGGATCAGGCACTTTTACTGCTTACTGCCACTGATGCAGCATCCGGGTTACCCGTGGTGGCTACCAACATCCCCGCAGCGACTGGAGCCGGGCTTCCGGCAACTACGGCCATTCCAAGCCTGACCCCATTTGCAAACCCGAACCCGGGGGCAACGGTGGTGACATGTTTCAATTCACAATTTGTTGCCGATCTCACGATCCCGGATGGTACGGTCTTACAGCCCGGAGAAAAGTTTAATAAAATCTGGCAGGTCAAGAACACGGGCACATGTAGATGGGATGAAGGATTTGGTCTGGTTATCTGGGCTGGCCCGTCAATGGATGGCTACGCCAGCTATTTTTCAGCGAATGACCAGCCGGTTGAACCGGGCGGTATTGTTGATATGGCTATCCAGATGCGCGCTCCCGAAAAATCCGGCGAGTATGTAGCGCATTGGACCATGATCGATGATCAGGGTAAAACCTTTGGCGGAGATCTGATTGTTTACATCAAGGTGCCGTAAAACGCAATAATAAATCCCCCGCTCGGCTACACTGAGCGAGGGATTTTTCTATCTAAACGAACATCAATAATGGTTGGAGTGTCACCCGAGAAGAGATGTTTTTTCGGGACAAGGCGATGATTTTTAAACGAAGTATCTTTATGAATTTGACTACTGAGTTTATCCGTAACATTCACAATTCATTTGGCCCACAGGGCGATCAATGGCTGGCAAATCTGCCCGGGCTGCTGGATGAAGCGGCCAGCAAATGGGGACTTGTGCTTGGCGAACCCTTGCTGCTCTCTTACAACTACGTCTGCGCGGCAACGCGCCTGGACGGCTGTGATGTGGTGCTCAAACTGGGTGTGCCGAACCGAGAATTTTGCAGTCAATTAAACGCGCTGCGCCTTTTTAATGGGGACGGCTGCGCGCGGCTGCTGGAAGCTGATGATCAGCATTTTATGTTTTTACTGGAACGCTTGAGACCGGGGGAAATGCTGGTCAGCGTGGAAGACGATGAGAAACGCACACACATCGCCTGTGAGGTGATGAGCCATCTGTGGCGGCCCGCCCCCCAGGGCGCAGACTTTATCCAACTGGTAGATTGGTTCGCGGAATTTAAAAAGCTCAGAGCGCGTTTCACGGGTGGGTGCGGTCCTTTCCCGGAAAAGCTGGTCCAGCGTGCTGAAGCGCTCATCCCGCAGTTATTCGCACAGGCGAGCCCTACCCGCCTGATCCACGGAGATTTTCACCATTTTAATGTGCTGTCCTCTGAGCGCGGCTGGCTGGCAATTGACCCAAAGGGTGTCATTGGCCCGCCGGAATACGAATGCGGACCGCTGCTGATCAACCCGATGCCGCTGCTGGCAAACATGCCAGATGCCCCGGCCATCACCCGGCGGCGTATCGCAATTTTGAGCGAACGGCTGGGCTTCCCACGAGAGCGTATCCGTGATTGGGGGTTTTGCCACGCCATGCTCTCTGCCTGGTGGGACCTTGCAGAGGACAATACCGGGGGCGATTATTCGCTGGCCTGCGCTGAAATACTCGCCAGGGCCTAAAGCGCCTCACTCGAATTTAGTCACGGGATAGCAGCACTTGTTGAATGAGGCCAATCGCCATGCCCGGTGCAGCCGCGACCCAAATGGAGCAAGCCGTAGTCAGGTTCTCCGCAGTGTTATTGGTTTTATTAAGATGACAGTCACCCGACGTTTTTGGAAATTATTCGCTGAAAACTGGGTGACTGTCACCTATAATTATTTGACGGTGATAGAGTAATGCCCATCCTCGCGGGTGAAACGGGTGGTGCCGCTCACAACCAGGGTGGCATCCGTTAAATCCACTTCAATTTGGGCGGTCTGGTCGGCAGCCAGGGGGATGACCTGAGCGGTGGTTTTGCCGTTCTTATCGATCAACATAAGACGGAAGGTTTGCGGCAGAATGTTATCAACGCGCACGAAACCAGCCCCGCTCCAGCCGCCATCGTCGGCTTCAAAATCGGTGGAGTAGTTGGTCTCGGGCACAGAAACATCATCCAGCAAGAAGCCTTCGCCATTTGCCGCGGCATCGGTCACATATTCAAAGCGAATCTGCACCTTTTTGCCCGCGAACTGGCTGAGATCAACCGATTCTGCTATCCAGCCCTCGGTTTTACCGTTGTAACCCCAGCCATAGGAATTGCCAGAGGGGTTGGTGTCGGTGCCAGTGGGGGTTTTGATGATCTCCCAGGTGGCTCCGCCATCGCTGGAGGCTTCCAAAAAGACATAGTCATAGTTCTCTTCCAGATCATACCAGGTATGGAATTTTAAAGTCAAAGAACCAGATGCGGCGCTGAAGTCAAATTCACGGGTGAGGGTCATGTCAGAGGAGTCGCCCTTGTTTGACCAGAAAGACTTCTTGCCAGAGAACGCATCCACCGGCAGCAGGCCGGTCTGCGTGGCACCCTCAAAACTGAGGGTGTGTTTGCCGCTGCAAGAAAAATGGACGTAATCCACGCCGTACTGGTTGACCGTGTTGCTCACCTGGGCCGGGCAATCGGTGACGGTCTGCGTATCTTGCGCCTGGGAAGCCGAGGTATAGTTGTGATAGATATACCGTCCATCCGCCACATTTCCGTCCAGCAGGTAGTTGGTGGTGGCCCAATCCATAAAGAGATCATCCGCCTTGATCGGCGCTCCACTCAGTTTATCGGTAGCTGCCGTCGTTTTCAGGATGTCATCCACGCTTTCCATGCCGTTCTGCGGGTCCTTCACCAGCTGCTGGGTGGCATCTGCGCCAAAACGGTCGAGGAAGTAAGTAAGAAAAAGGAAACTCGAACCGTAATGCGGCCCGGTCAGGCTGGGATCCGCCGGCCAATCGGTCAACTGGATATCCGTGTTGGAAATGTACTCAATATCTGAGCCACCCACTGAATAACCATTCAACAACATAGCCAGGTCGGAAAAGCCCTCGTTTATCCAGGAAGTTTCGTTGCGGTCCTGGTTCCAATGAATCATATGTTGGAACTCATGCGCAAGGACCCCATAGGTATAGTTTTCATTGAGAGGGGTGTTATCGGCGTTAAAGACAAACATCTCGTGCGCGTTGGAATATTTATGCACATCAGGGTGATATTCATCGGGAGATGAAAAATAACCCGCAACCACTGAGCCAATTCCGCGCGCATATACCATGTAGATATGCACATCGCCATCCACGCCGGGTGTCCATTCGCTGCCAAAGAATTCACGGTCGGTCGGGTAGATGGACGTCTCGAAGGCATCCACCAATTGACGGGCTTCCTGCATGTCAAACTTGACACCGTCTTCGACCCAGAAATAAGCGTGGTCAGTGACATACTGCAGGGTGGTCTTGACCTGGAAATTTGTATCATTATCGGTGTTGGCAACCCAGAAGGTTTGTTTTTCGCCAGCCCTATACGGTCCGCTGGGTTTTGTTTCCGGAATGTTACATTTTTTTCCCAGGCGGCAGGCCAGCCCGCGTGGATCGGCATCCGGAACGACACTCTCACGCAGCGTGTTTATCGTTTCGGTTGGGATATTTTCGACAGGCACACGAGTGATTTCAACTGGCGCAGGGGTGGCAGTCTCGCCGCCAAAGTCAAACGGCGTTATTTCGATTTTAAATGGCGTCAGATCATTATTATAGGGAGGGGTTGACTGGGTGCCGATGTAAAAAATTCCGCCCAACCCACCCGCGACAATAATAAAACAGCAGCAGCACAACACCAGCAATATCGCCACAATAATCCCGAGTGTTGAAGCAAAAAAGTTTTTATTTTCGTTTTGCATAGTTTCTCCTGTAATATGAAAGGATTCTACCTGATTAAACGCATATTGCGCCATTTTCTGGCGCAATATGCTAATAGCACGTGGCGGCAATTTCACCCCGATTGCCAGCGGGTGAAATGATTCTTTTAGGGCAGGTTAAACATCTTAACCAGGAAGACCGCCATCTGCGCACGTGTAACAGTCTGATCGGGACAGTAGATGCCAGCACCGCAGCCGCTGGTGATGCCCTCCAGGGCAAGCTGCTCTATCCACTTATCTGCCCAATAGCCCACAGGCACGTCTAAGAAGACGCCGGAGGCGGCGGGCGGGTTATAGGTCGCGCCGTGCCCGGCTCGCAAAAGAAAGACGGCCATTTGCGCGCGGGTGACGGTCTGATCGGGACAGAACAGGCCAACGCCGCAGCCACTGGTAATACCTTCGGCTGCGAGCTGCTTGATCCATTTATCAGCCCAGTAGCCCACAGGAACATCAAAGAAGCCGGTTCCGGCTCCAACGGCAGGCGGAGCAAAACTTGAAGTGTGCATGCCCCTCAACAGAAAGATAGCCATCTGGGCGCGCGTGACGGGGGTTTCGGGACAATAAGTACCAACTCCGCATCCAGAAGTGATACCAGAATTGTACAGACGCTCGATATAGCTGCTGTCCCAATAGCTAAACGGCACATCGGTAAAAGTAAGCGCTTTTACTATTGAATAGGACTCACCAGTTATATAATTGCCATCCCCTGCGATAGAGCCGCCGAGCGGGTTACTGGCAATATCCACAATCGAATTGTTATCAACCACATTCAGGCGGAGCGTGCCGTTACCACTGCCGGTGGTGACTGTGACTGTATAGACTTTGCCCGAACCGCTCACCGCGCTTACGCTGGCACCAGTCAGGCCACTGCTTGTCAGGGAGAAATCGTTGAAGGGTGCGCTCGTATCGACCCCCGTCACCGCACTTGAGAAGGTGAGCGTAAAGTTGACGCTGGCGGCCGAGCTCGTCGAGCCCGGGTTGGTGCGAACAATTGAAAGCACATTGGTGGGGTTGGGTACAGTGCCCTGGCCATTATGATTTGTGGCCGAATATCCCACCCGCGGCATATACAGCATCGGGGATGTCGTAAAGGCACCGGTGCTATTGGCAAGAGCGTACATCAGACTATTTTGTTCCATCCAGGTCATAATCAGGCGGTTGTTAGAGTCTGTTGTGACAGACATGCCGTAACCACTGTTCGAGAGGGCTGTCGTTGGACCACTTTCGAGCGCATAAGCCGAATTCAGGATGGCTGAAGCAATAACATCCCCGTCCGACCAGGCAAGCGCCACTTTGCCATCTGATCTTTGCACAGCATCTGGAGTGTCGTTAACCATGCTGACTCCAAGCGTGGCAGCATCAAGCGTGATAAAGCCACTACTATTGAGCACTGCGTAGGCAGCTGTGTTCCAATCCTGGGCATTGTTTAACCATGTGACGATCACTTTGCCATTTTTTAAATTGTTGATGATGGGAGCGTAGCTGGATTTATCACTGGTGAGGGCGGTGACAGGGAACACACTTGCACCCGAGGTATTGCGTACCGTATACCAGATATCGTTGCCGGTACTATCGTAAGCTTCCCAGCCAAGCACAAAGTGGTTGTCATCTGTGGCGGCCAGATTGGGGCCAGTAAAACCAGGATCATTCCAGTAATTCAAGGTAACCCAGGCGCTGTTATTTGTCACTTTGGTGGGTCCGCTGAGCAGCGTACCTGTGCTGCTGAGGGTTGCAAAATAGATGTTGTAGTTGAACTGATTAGAGGCGTTGTACAACTGACGATACCAGGCAACGGCAATCGTGCCATTGGGCGCGGCCGCAACAGCAGGCGTACCATCATAGGTAGCCACAGTCACCGAACTGTTATCGGTCAGTTTTCCGGCGGCGCGCAATGGTTTCCCGACACGATCCAGTATGGCATACCAAATCTCATTGCAGTTATTGGCCGGGCAACGGCGATCCTGCCATACGTTTACAAAATTGCCGTTCGGAGCCGCGGTGACAACGGTGGCGGAACCGTAGACCCAGTCTGGGGAGGTTTTCTTGACTGCCACCCCATCGGGCTGGTTTAATACCAGGCTCATGGCACCATTCGTATCGTCCATAAACACCTGGCCAAAGGAGGCGGGGATCGTGGTTTGCAGCGTGACAACCTTGCTCTTACTGGTATTGATGGATGAGCGAGCTGTGACGGTGGCGGTATTGGCACTCCCTAGCACAGCCCCGCCAGGTGTTGCTATTTTGGCGGTAAAGGTAACCGTGTCCGCCTGCGGAATCGGCCCGCTATCCAGCGCGCCGTCGCTGTCGCTATCGGTAAGGGGTGTGATTCCATCTTGCCGGTAGAAGGTGAGCGGCCAGTTGCTGGTCTGGTCCAGATCATAGGTATCAGCTCCCAGCCCTCCGGTATTCGTAATGCTAAATAGGAAGACTTTTATTCCGCCGATAGTGCTAAAGCCGCCCAACTGCTGGGGATCCAGATAAATGCGAGCTGCAGCAGGCGGGCGAACAAAACGCATGGCGATATTGGACGGCAGTTGGTAGCCAGGGTAGCTGAGGCCGTCCGTGCCCCTTGAATCTTCGATACCGGAAGTGTTGCTCCACCAGGATCCGTTATAGATCATGGACTGGGTCTGGAAGACGATATCTCCGTTTTCATGCAGGATTGCCTCAAAGCGGAAGGTATCATCACTGCCAACCGTATCAGTGGGGTCGCCGCCCTTCAGATCATGCCACTCCACCACAAAATAGCGGTTGGGGGCTGAACCACCGGATTTGTAACGCACCCAACCGCCTGCGCCAATATAGCTGGGGGCCCAATGAGGCGCAATGACATTATTTGGTTCTGCCGGATCCGGAATCGATCGTTGAGAAGGCCAAAAGCCCACATCAGTGAAAGACAAATATCCAGATCCTGAAATATAGAGCTGGGTATACGAATTCTCGTAATATTTAAACGAGAAGGGCAGTGCTATGGCACCCGTGGCGTTATTCCAGCTATCGCCAGTCAGACCGGAATTGGTGCCGCCAGAGACATCGATCCAACTGATGGGTTCTTTGTCATTCCGGGTATAACCAAAATCGTCCGGACCCACCAGGCTGGTATAGTCCTGACCCGTCTGGCTGACCGTGACATTGGTGTACGTTCGGCTGGCCGGCGTAAAGGTGCTGCCAGCTTTGCCGGGCGTAACCTCGCCAGACCAACCGGACGATACCACGAAGGTGTAGTCGCCGCTGCCATTTGTTGTGGCTGTCTTTGGGGTACCATCGCTGTAGCTGAGAATCACGTCACTGTCACCCGCGTTGCCAGAGATTGAAATCGCCGCGGAAGCGCAGATACCAAAGGATATTGTCGCGTTGGCTGCGCCAACATTGCAGATATTCAAGCCGCCGGGGCCGCCATCCGATAAAAAGCTGGAAGGGCTGGTGCTGTCATTGATGGCTGTCCGACCTGTGTTGCTGCTATAGTTCGCAGAATTGACACTGCCGTTGACTGTGGTTGTGCCGCCCGGCCGGTAGATATACACTTCATCCGGGGGACCGCCTGCATTACCGGTTGTCAATGTGTTGATGCGGTAGACCAGCAAACCGGTGCCTGGGAGCGAACTTTCGAATATGCTACCGGCTCCATTGCGATATTCCAGCACAAAAAATTCGGCAGCAGAATACGGGGAGGCTATTTTGACACAATTATTTGTTGACGAAGTCAATGGATTTAACGTGTAGGTGCCGGGCGCGGTAAGCAGTGGAATGCTGCTGATCCACTTGCCGTATTTGAATTTCATATAACAACCCATGTGCTCGGGCGGGGTCATATTTGCTTCCATGAGATCCCAGGAACCCACCGGCTGCAGGCCATTGAAGGCGTAATGGTAGAGATCGGGAGAGCCCAAAACATGGAACATTTCATGCGCAAGAACGCCAGTGTTCATCCATGCATTCAGTTGAAAAGAATATCCTTGTACCAGTTTGCCGTCGATGGTGATGGGAAAGCTGTATAAAGCCCACATGTGCGGCCATAACAACTCGCTCCAGCCGTCTGGGCCACCGCTGACGATAAACGTCAGGCTATCCACCAGGCCATCACCATCACCATCAATGCTTGCCCCGTTGGGGAACTGACCGAGGGCATCCACATATTCGATGGCGCTCGCTAGCAAAATATGCTCACGCGAAGTTCTATCAATTGTATATCCGCCCGGGTTGGTTACCGCATTATAGGGCTGGTAATAACTTCGTGGATGATTATCCTGGTAAGATAAAACTGTACTGCCAGGAGTGGGATACAGAGATGAGTCGATGGTCAACGTATTGTAGGATACCTCGCGGAAATAATTGCGCAGAGAGTCTACGCCGGCCGTGGAAGTATTCAACATATTGGTGTAAAACGAGGTTCCATCGGTAAATTCGGTTTCATCGGAAAAGCGGATGAAGATCACCAGGTTGTTAAGTGTTCCAGTGGTTGGAGCATTGCCAACCGGCCGGACTGGCTGCGGCACAGGCTGTTCGTCTTGCGCCTGGCGCAGCGCAGCTCTTTGCTGTGGGGTCATGGCGGATAAGTCTTTGGGGAGCGCCATGCCTTTGACAGTTTCACCGAGAATCTTTTTTCGGATTTCGTTCTTTTGTTCGGGAGAAATATTCAAATAAGGACTTAAGCCTGTAGATGCCGGATCGACCTGGCCCACGACAAGCCTGGTTGGTGCCAACCTGCCCTCTACAAGATCTGCGTAAACATAATAGCCACTATCGGGATCCTGCATAATAGTAAAGCCCTGTTCATCCAGAATCCAGTTGTAAAACTCATCACCGCTGGCAAACAGATTTAGTTATGTGCCATCAGGCTGGGTGACTGTGACCGGTACTCTGTCTATCGGGGCCGCATACACAGCATTCGTGCTCAATCCCAACAAAATCATTACAATGACGAGCATGCTGAACAGAACTCTTTTCTTTCTTAAAAACATGGTTCCATCTCCTTATTCTAAGGCTGGTCAAAAATATTGATCTGGCGCGCTGCCAGTTGTAATTATTTGATCGTAAAACTGGCCCGGTGGTTGTTTCCGCATGCGTAGCAGTGAGCCCAGAAACTGCGGTGGGTTCGGCGGTTGGACTTGAATTTTGCATACACCCACCAGAAAACAGGAGACTCCAAAGTGCAATCAGTCCCGCTAAAGCCAAAATATCATTTTTGGTCTCCATCCCTACTCCCTTTATTTTGGGAACTGGTTGCATTGTCATTTATTGATTACGTTTTCAGTTATTTGACTTTACACATAACCCCACTTATATTCAAGTGACATTTATCACATTGTCAACTTTACGATTTTGTCAGGCAGCACGCGCAATGAAATTATGAGAGCTTAAGCAGGATGGAGTACCATCAATATGATACCGATGAAACGAAATGTTCTGGCTAAAAACGAATCTGGCTGCAAATTTTCTCGGTGTGAATAGTAAAGATCACCCCAGGGCGAAGCCAGCCACAAAGGCGGCGGTCATTAACAGCAACAAAGCGGGCAGGATGCTCATGATCGTCCCGCGCGGCAAGATCGGTTTCCCGGCTTTCAAGCACGAGAGCAATAACCCGCCAATTCCGATCAGCGCCCCGCCCAGGCCGACCAGTGAGAAACCGGGCAGCATCAGCCCCCTGGCAGCCAGAATACTGGGAATCAAGAAAATCGTCAGCCCGGCGACTCCATGCACGCAAGCCAGTATGACGGTTGCCACTGGGCCCGGCACGCGAACCGTGCGTGTGACCAGAATTGCCAAAAAACCTGCGAGCCTAAAAACAAGATACGGGCCGCGCAACCCTTGCAGATGCTGCCAGACCAGACCCAGCGAAAGCGACAGCGGGATGATGGTTGAAATGATCACCACCACCGGGCTATCCAATACTTCCAGCCCCAGGATGATCATTAACAGGCAGGCCACCAGTAAAACCCCAAACGCAACTGTGTAGGCAGTGATGGGCACATTTTCCAACCCATTAATGCCTACGGCAACCTGGTATGCCGCCAGCAAGCAAGTCATCAATAAAAGCATGCGGGTGAACCAGTTTTAATGGATTCCGTCAATCAGGAATTACTTCCAGCCACAACTGACTCAACCCACAAAATAAATGTTCCGCGATCCAACAGATCTAAGCCAGGCGTTTAGGTTGATGGTAAAATATCGTTTATGGATAAAATTTGTCGGAACATTTTGTAATGCGGCAATGAATACAAATCGCTTCATTCAGGGTGCCGATCACTGAAATGGAGAAGCCAAAATGACAACAATTCTTGATCGTATGAAGGATAACCCGTGGTTGCTCAAGACGCCTCCAGCAACCGCTGAGTATACAATGCATATCGCTGAAAAAGATGGTCAGCGCGTTCTGGTCTGCACGGTTGGAACAACCGTCCTTTTTTATGATGTTCGCTGTATTGATGATCTGCACGCCATGCTTAAGCAGGCCGGAGACTGGGTTGAACTGGGCGGCGCAGACGAACAAAAATCGGCAAAGGAAGGGTCGGTGGAAGCCTGGGGAAGATCGCCAGACAATCCAGTCCAGGGTTGGTACGGCATCAAGAAGGGACTGCGCGGCCGGTTTGGAGTGTACATTCCACCCCTGATGGAAGCCCTGGGTCTTTGCGACCTTGAACATAACCCCAAGAATAATAGAATGCGCCCTAAATAATATCGCATCCAGTTGTGGCGCAAAAATAAAAGAGTCCCCAACCCATTTTGGCAGGGATTGGGGACATAAATTTGTATTGGTTACGGCAGCTTCTCATCGCCCGGACGGGGCTGCATGTCATACCCTGGGGCATCCATCTGCGGAGCTGATGGAGTCGGGGCATAGTTGACGGTCGGCTGCAAGACCAGGGTCGCGCGCCCCAACCGAAGTTCGCTGCCAGCCACATTCCAGGTTGTGCTGAAATTGAGGTTGACGATGGCTTCAGCATTCAATTCCACCGCGGGAAACGTGTAATATCTGCCTGTTTCGGCATAAAGACCGCCATCTGGGCGCGTGTTACGCTCTGTTCCGGTCCGTACATGCCGCCCCCAATGCCAGCGCTGACGCCGTAGGTGTTCATCCAGCAAATGGCCGTCTCAGCCCATGACCGTGGGTGTCGCTAAAACAACCTGCAGCGCCCCCACCTCATCCAGCGAAAGCCGTTCCAACACTCACCAGTAGAACAACCAGCACCACCCCCAATACACCTGTCAGTCCGATCATTTTTCCTTTTATTATCGCCTCCTCCGGTTTGAATTTGATTAAATTATAGTGATTTATTCATCCAGTTCAACTAAGAAAATAAAAAAGACCTCAACCCTCCGGAGAAGGATTGAGGTCTTCAACAACGTTCTTTGATCTATGCGAAGATAATTTTATCGTCGGCAACATCCACCACAACGGTGCCGCCGCCGGTGAATTTGCCGCCCAGCAGTTCCACCGAGAGCGGGCTCTCGACAAACTTCTGGATGGCTCTGCGCAGGGGGCGCGCACCAAAAGCAGGGTCATAGCCCTGTTTGGCGAGCCAGGTGCGGGCTGGCGGGGTTAGCGTTATCGTCACGCCGTAGTCAGCCAGGCGACCCTGGACTTCCTTCAACTGCAGGTCAACAATGCTTTCCATCTGTTCCACCGAAAGCGGCGAGAACATGATCACATCATCAATACGATTCAAGAATTCCGGACGGAAAGCGCCCTTGAGAGCCTTCTCGATCTTCTCGTGCGCGTCACGGTCTGCGTCGTCCGATTTCGCTTGCAGGAAGCCGAGCGTGCCGCCTTTGTGCACATACTCAGTTCCCAGGTTGCTGGTCATGATCAACACCGTATTACGGAAATCGACCACATTGCCCTGGCCGTCGGTCATGCGTCCATCGTCCAAAATCTGCAAGAGCGCATTCCAGACTTCTGGATGGGCCTTTTCAATTTCATCAAACAGGAGCACACGGTAGGGACGGCGGCGCACGGCTTCGGTCAATTGACCGCCCGCCTCGTAGCCCACATAGCCGGGAGGCGCGCCAAACAGGCGGCTGACGGTATGCTGCTCGCGGTACTCGGACATGTCAATACGCACCAACGCATCTTCATCATCGAACATGAACCAGGCGAGCGCCTTGGCTAGTTCGGTCTTACCGACACCGCTGGGACCAATGAAGATGAACGAGCCGATGGGACGGCTGGGGTCCTTAAGCCCGGAACGCGCCCGGCGCATGGCGTCTGAAATGGCATGGATGGCTTCATCCTGCCCGATAATGCGTTCGTGCAGGCGGGCTTCCATTTGAAGCAGCTTGGTGGCTTCGGTTTCCAACATCTGAGTTAACGGGATGCCCGTCCACTGGTGGACCACCGCAGCAATGTCGTTGACGTCCACGACCTCGTCGATGTGGTTTTCGGCTTCCCATTTGGCGCGTTTATCCTTGTACTCGCCTTCCAGTCGCAGCCGTTCCACTTTTTTCTGGGCAGCGTGTTCGTAATCGCGCGCCAGGCCGGCCTGTTCTTCTTCCGCGGCAAAGCGGTCAATGTCTTTCTTCATTTCTTTCAGTTCGGGCGGCATGGAATACAGAGCCACGCGCAGTTTGGCAGCCGCTTCGTCCATCAGATCGATGGCCTTATCGGGCAAACGGCGGTCGGTCACATAACGGTCGGCCAGACGCACGGCAGCGGTCAGAGCTTCATCTGAATAACGCACTTTGTGGTGCGCCTCGTAACGGTCGCGCAGGCCGTGCAGCATCTTGATGGCATCATCCACGGATGGTTCTTCCACGTAAATCGGCGCAAAACGGCGCTCGAGAGCGGCGTCTTTTTCAATATACTTGTGAAATTCATCCAGCGTGGTGGCACCAATGCACTGCAGTTCACCGCGTGCCAGGGCAGGTTTAAGCATGTTGGATGCATCCATCGCGCCCTGGGCCGCACCCGCGCCCACCACGGTGTGCAGTTCATCGATCATCATGATGATGTCACCCTGTGATTTCTGAACTTCTTCCATCACGGCTTTCAGGCGTTCTTCAAACTCGCCGCGGAAACGGCTGCCAGCGATGAGCGAACCCAGATCGAGCGCAACAACCTTCTTGCCAGAAAGAATTTCCGGCACGTCATTATCAGCAATCTTTTGAGCCAGGCCTTCCACGATGGCGGTCTTGCCCACCCCGGCCTCTCCGATCAGCACCGGGTTGTTCTTGGTGCGGCGCGAGAGAATCTGAATCAGACGCATTATTTCTTTGTCGCGCCCAATCACGGGGTCGAGCTTGCCTTCGCGCGCCAGGTTGGTCAGATCGCGGGAATATTTTTCAAGTGTGCGGTAGCGCGATTCGGCCTGGGGGTCAGTAACACGCTGCCCACCCCGAATCTGCTGGATCGCTTCAAAAACCCGGTCGCGCGTAATACCTGCGCTTTCCAGAATGCGTGAAGCTGGGGTATTGCGCTCAGTCAAAATCGCCAGGAAGATGTGCTCAGTGGAAATGTACTCATCCTTAAGGCGGTTGGCTTCTTCATTTGCCAGGTCAATAATGCGCTTGACGCGCGGAGTAATAAAAATCTGCCCGGCACCGCCGCCAAAGATATTGGCCTTGGGCGTGGCGCGCAAAGCAGCATCCAGACGCTCAGAGAGCGAGGCGCCATTGACATTAAGATGTTCCAAGATTTGGGGGATCACCCCGCCCGGCTGTTCGATTAGCGCAAGCAGGATATGCTCCGTGTCTATCTGGTTGTGCCCGTAGCGCTGGATGATCTCCGCAGCGCGTTGGGCGGCTTCTTGTGCTCGTTCTGTAAAACGGTCAAATCGCATCATAAGCGGCAATCCTTTCGAGAATCGATCTCTCGGATTATAGCAAAGCCTTTGTAATCGGTTTACAAGAATGCCGTAAGAAATGCGTATGAGTCTATTCTTTATCCAATGGGAGTATATATGCTTCTCAAGGCGAGGCGCAGGTCCTGGTGATCAAAGTTATTTTGTGCCGGTCGAATTGTCTGCCAGGTTACGAAAACGCTTCCCGTAAATGGCTGCTTCGGGAAGCGTTTTCATAACCTGTGTTGCAGTACTGTTTACAAAACGAGCATTATCCTAGCCGTTTTGGTGGCGGTCAAAATAATCAGAATAGTTCTGGATACCACCCTGGCGGTCTTGAATGGGACTGTGATGATCTTCGTACCCGCGCTTGCCTTTAACCCTTGTGAGACGGGCGCTAACGTCTTTGTCGGGATTGTTATCTCTGACAGTAGCGGTCCAAATGATAACTCCAGCGGTCTTGGGCATATAGCTGGGAAAGGTGAAGCGAGTAGAACCACCACCGGGTTTGTCAAAAACGGTTATGCTCATGCGATAAATCTCTTTACCGTTCTGGACGCCCACGACTGTGGCGCTGCCCTTGCCATTAACGCGGCTGGCATTTACGATATCCAACCAGATCTTGATCAGTTTGGGTTCTTTCAACTCGATCTCAGATGTTACTTTGAAATTCTTGATATCGAGATCAAGACCGGCTGGTGGTGGGGTTACGGTAGCGGTTCGAGTAGCCCCTGGTGTAGCAGTAACAGGCACAGACGTTTTGGTAGGTGTGGGTGTACGAGTAGCGGTACCAGGTACGGTCGTATTGGTAGGTGTGGGTGTACGAGTGGCGGTTGCGGGTATGGTCGTATTGGTAGGTGTATGAGTTAGTGTTGCGGT
>JBBRWF010000043.1:0-15143 GCA_038249405.1 Anaerolineales bacterium | reverse complement strand
GGGAAAACCTGCATTTGTGCCCGTGGGCATTATAAAAGGCTGAAAGGAATTATCCTATCAGCCTCTCGTTTTTTATTTGGACATTAAACCCATTCCAGCATCCCTTTGCGCCAGGCAAATGACAGCCCGGCCATCAGGATGAGAATGAAAAGGACGCCCTCTGCCACTGCAAAAAATGGCAGCGAATTGAGCGCGAGTGCCCATGGAAAAAGAAAAACTGTTTCAACATCGAAAATCAGGAACACCAGCGCAAAAATATAATACTGCGCCTTGAACTGCACCCAGCTATCTCCAACCGTCTCAATACCGCACTCGTACGTGCTTTGTTTGATGGGATTAGGTTTTTTAGGGGCGATCAACGCTGACAAAGCGATGGGAATGATCGGGATGATGATCCCGATGATGAGAAATAGACCAATATACATCCAGGGATTCTGCATAGAAACTCCTTTGGCGTTTGGGGCATTTATCACAAAACAAGCCTTTGCCATTCTATCACAGGGGTGTGCTGATGAAAACTTACCCTTGTAAGGAATTGACATGATATTTGTCATGTATCGGAAACACTTATGCTATTTATTCGTTCCGCTTATCACAAATGATAGGTAAAAACCATTGCATTTCCCTTTCCAGACCACAGGCAGGTTTTAGCAAAAAAAGGCATGAATTCCCACGTTTAACTGCTGTTCTGAATTTGATTCGAGACCCACCTGAAAGCAAGCACCAAATATGGGAATGCCAGGAAAAGTCCCAGCAGCGTTCCGCCAACCCCAAGCCAACGCGCAAGGTCTGCCTTAATACCCAGGATTGAAGTGACTTCGATATCAATCTGTTGTGCGGATAGAGCCAACCGCTGCTCATCCCCGCCTTGCATCGGGATAAATCTTAAATAGAACCAGACGGTTCCTTTGTATTTACCCACCTCGGCTGGTAAAACGCTCCAGTAAAAGGTTACCTTTTGCCCTGGCAACAATGTTTCGCTAATAGTTGTATCTGGACGTATATCAACGCCTGGCATCTCCAGACGGGCTTCAACCATTACATGATGTGTTCCAAACACATTTGGAAAACTCCCACCGGGATTAAGGGTGCCAACATCCCCCATCTCAAACGCCAAACGAATAACGTCCGCATCTCCAGCCCGGATCACGAGCGGAAACTCCAAAGTAAGCTGGCGCTGCTCCTGAATGGCCGGTGTGAGAGCAAAGGCCGGATGCAGCGGAGGAACCGCAACAATTGTCACCGTTGACTTGCCTCGAAAATAGAAAAAAGCCCACACCAAAAAGGCAATCTGCGCAAAACAAAAAATCCAAATAAGGGTAGTTTTCCAGGCTTTTTTCATGGCATGTCCATCAAGGCTGCATCGTCATCGATTTCTAGAACGAAATAGCTTGCAGGTTAACGGTTCACTTCCTCCACTTCGGTGTACCAACGTATACGAGTGCCAACCCTATCTCGAACTTTCCACAAAAGTGGTTTATTAGCGCGGTCCAATAAACGCCGAATGATATTGATGCGGCTTAATACAAGCTGTTGTTGTTCCGCAGTCAGCCCGGGGTTGCTCTCAACCAGAATATTCTCTACTTTGCTCAAAGTGATGGTGAGTGTCTTATAAAGACCCCAATCCTTGATGCACAGGCGGGTGATATAGTCAATATTGATCTGGTTTTCATCGGTGTAACCCACTTCGTTATCGAGCAGCAAAGAGATAATATCCAGAGCATCCTTGCGGTTGAGTTCAACGATTTGGGTTTTAGAGAGAAAAAGCTCAGCCAGCGGAACGGTAACGGGGTGCGCATCAAGACGATCTTTCATGGGTAACTTATGACACATTTCAAAATCACCCACGAATACATCTATTCGGCGGCCACTTTCAGCATCATAAAATATCTGCCGCCGATCGCCATTCAATAAATTGAAGTTTTTCTCGGGAACATAACCCAGACTGGCAAAAAAGCTATCGAGCTTGCGCTTATCGCGCTTGGGTACCACCAAATCAATATCTGGATAGCTGCGCTGCAATGCCCGATGCGCTGCGGAAGGACTGTGAACCTTGATCGCCAGTCCACCAATCAAGCGCAGGTGTAATTTTTGCGCCCCGGCCGCATCCATCAGCCGGTTCATTTCTTCAAAAATATCATCAAACGGGGCCATGACACTCCCTTTTGGTTCAAACCTGACCTCCCTATACAAGGCAGGTCAGGTTCAGTAATGGTTATTCGGAGGGAATTTCCTGATGGACTTTCTCGATATCAATGCCCTTAGTTTTACGATAGGCCTTGAAACCATAATATATCCCTGCCGCCAGGCCGTACATGAGCACCATGTAAATGACGGAGGATGTGTTCGCCAGGCTGATGCCATAAAGGCCGGCGCCGCCGTTTAGCCAGGGATCAAAAAGCCATTCAACCAGCAAGAAGACCAAAAAACCGCTAAAAATAATGCCCGCCACCGTGATCAATGGAATACCCAGCACCTTATACTTTGCAATCGGTGAAGCCCGGTACAGATCTGGCTTTCGATAAGGCAGCAAGATGGCGGCAATTGCTGTTCCAAGGTATGTCACCGATATTACCAGGGTCGAATCAAGGGTGAGAGACTGAAAGCTAAAATAATTATATGCATATAAGTAGGAAACAATGATCGAAGGCACCACCATCATCATCAGAGCATACAGTGGCGTACGGGTGCGAGGTTCAATCTCAGCCACTTTCTCAGGCAACAATCTATCAAAAGCAGCTGCGAAGATGACGCGCGTGGAAGACAAGAACAGCGTACCGCTCCAGCCAAACCACCACAGACCCATCAAAGCCAATACGATAAACTGAACAATGCGGTTGCTGGTCAGGAAAACCGCCAGTAAGGCCGGATAAGGCCAGATTGGAAAAGCGGGCGCATTGGTAGTATAGCCCCAGGTAAAATTCCAAAATGCACCGTTAGCCTGCATAAAAAAGTCCCAACCAATTGTCTTCGAGATAGCCAACATTAAAACAACCGCCAATAAAGTAGTCGCACCCAGGGCCCAGGCCATCCCCGAAAAATTACGCTTAAAATCGGTGGCACCGCGCACTTCACCGTAAAGAGTTGCGCCCCAGTTAGGCCATAAATTAAAAAAGACCAGATAGGGTATCGTCAGGAATATCGCTCCAAGCGTGCCACCGGTCAATGGCATAGCTGCCCCCGCTTCGGTTCCCAGTTTGACCGTTGAATCATACACACCCGGCTGTGTGCCAAGGAGTGCAGCCGAGTTGGATTCCAATCCAGCCCTAAAGGTTTCGGGGATCCCCGTCAACAAAAGAACGACGACAATCAATAGACCCAACATGCCACCATAAAAACAAATCTTTTGAATACGAGCATAGGTTTTCATGCCCAACATAATATATATCGAGACAATCGCCAGTGTGATGAGCGCTGTAACAAAAAAGCCATCCGGTAAACCGAACCACAGAGCAGCGTCTTTTGCACCCAGAACAGCCAGTAAAGGTTGAATTACGCTTTTACGCAGCATGTCGCTGTATAACGGCACCCACAACCACAGGATAAACCACCAACCGGTGACCGATAACACAAAGCCGATCCCGCCTCCCAGCACGCGGCTTTGCCAGATATAATCGCCGCCAGAACGCGGCATCACCGCGATCAGGGCAGCGTAGACAATCACTTCGAACAAGATAAAGACAGCACTGACAATCAAAGCCGGGATCAACCCACCCTGCAATGCATACATCAGGCTGATAATATACAATCCAAGGGTGATTAGATTAATCGAGAACAATGCGTATACAAACGCATCGAATACCGACCACGAACGTACCAAACCGGTCGCCTTGCGAACAAATAAATCTGACATAATTAAATCCTCCGCCTCTATTTGTTGTTTTTGTACAACAATCAAAATTGACACCCGGCCGCAAATAGGCACAGAATATCAAGGTCGATTGCTGGTTATCCCGTTGTTAGAACATAGTTTTCAATTTTCGATTTTCCCAGAGTAACAATTGCCCCCAACAGAGCACCCTGCTCATACATCGAGCCGGGATTAATGCAGAGGGTTTTGCCAATTCGGGATGAACCTCGCCCTTCATGGATATGCCCATGCAGCCCCAGCAGAGGCTGGCAGGTTTCAATCGCCTTGCGCAGCGCAGTTGAGCCAGTAGGTTTAAGCGCATTACCCGCATATTTTGGGCGCAGGTTTTCGTCAAGTTCCGGGGCTTCGTCCAGGTTTGAATTATGTGGGGGTACGTGGATATTAAAAATAGCGTTGCGCGGGTCTTTTAGCTCTGAGATCATTGCCTGATAGCGCTGTGCAAGCTGCGGCTCATCTTCTTCACGATATGTATTCCAGGGGGTCCGGTTCGACCAACCGGAGGTTATCATTTCGTGCTGTTGGTCAAGCCAGATGACCTTCCCCTCGGCGAGCGTTATGCTTGGAGTCGCGCGGATGATGTCATCAACTTCAAAACGGTCATCATTTCCTGGCGAGACATACACACGTATTCCCGTACCGGCCAGCTTGCGGGTCGCAATATCCATCCACTGCTGCACAACCTTCAGTGCTTCAGCAATAAACAGGCTATAAACTGCATCGGGATTTTTACCAAGTTCCAGGATTTCATCGGGGGTGGTAACGTAGGGATAGTAGCCCCGGCTGCGGATCCTTTTAAGCATATCGGCCAGCTCATCCCGGCCACGCAGTTCATAATCTTGTTGCAGCAAAGTGGTCTTATAAAAACCACCTGCCTGTTCTATAATCGGCACAATTGCCTTGCCGGTCATATCGCCGCCCAGGATCAGCACATCTGCTTCGTAAAATTTCCCCGCATTTAAAAACTTATTCCAGCAAATATCTGAACCGTGTATGTCTGTGGCAAAGAAAATTTTGGTCAAGCTGTTTCTCCGCATCTATTAAATTAATAACACAAAGCGATCGGCTCCGTGTATGGCGCGAGCCGATTCCAGTGAATGGTCCAGCCAGGAAAAATATTGATGTAAATATAATGGGGCAAAACTCTCAGCACCGGGCAGTTGCATTTCCGACGGCTGGATTTTTTGGCGGCGCACGATGCGAGCACCCGGCAAAAAACTCCATGCCAGCACCGCAAGCGAAGTTACCAAAACCACAAAGGCAAAAAAGAAACGCACTCGAGATTTTTGCATTGGCCCATTATACCTGTACAGCGGCAATACGCAACAAAAATCCCGTCAGAGCAGGCAATTCCAATTCTGAACCAAAATAGGGAGGCTCTGGAGCAATCTCAAGACCTTCTTCCATAAACAGAAAGAGATCGTCCAAAGATTCAAAAACGATATAACATATTAGGACACACAAGATCATTGAAAAAAGTTATCCGAGGACCCAAATCTCGCTGCAATCGCAGATTAATCGGCTCTACTATCTCCTGAATGGAGTGTATCAGGAAAGCGATATATTTAGAGTCGCCAAAACATTTGTGTCGTTATTAGGCGTTTGTCTGTCTGGCGCTGTCGTCCAAGGCAAGCGAACATGATTCAAGATGTTTTGCATGAAACGATTTTTGTATCATGGCAACCCATAACCAACCACATTTCCCCTATTTATTTTAGATTTGGAATTGGTGGAAAATTACACACGCGAAAGACAAACCGTGCTAAACTTTTTATGCTCAAAATAACATCTTAACAAGGAGTTAACATGCCCTATTATCCCCCAGAACCGTTTCGCATCAAAGTTGTTGAGCCGATCAAGCTGGTTTCACCCGATTCTCGCCGCGCGGCGATTGCGGCTGCCGGTTACAATCCATTTTCGCTTAAAGCCGAAGATATTTTTATTGATCTTCTAACCGATTCGGGAACCGGGGCGATGAGTCAACACCAGTGGGCTGCTCTCATGGATGGTGACGAATCGTATGCAGGGGCGCGTTCGTATTTCAGACTAAAAGATGTAGTAGAAGATATTTTTGGTTTTAAGCACTTCGTTCCTACTCATCAGGGACGAGCCGCAGAGAATATTCTTGCGGCAGTCCTTGTGAAACCCGGGAACTATGTTCCGTCCAATATGCACTTCGACACAACGGACGCCAATATTCGTGCCCGCGGTGGACGCCCAGCCAACCTTGTAATTGATGAGGCATTCGACCCGGCCATACAGCACCCTTTTAAGGGCAATATGGATCTGAACAAACTCAAAGGCTTCATTGAGCAGACCGGGGCAAAAAACATACCCATGGGCATGATCACAGTGACGAATAATGCGGGCGGCGGCCAGCCAGTTTCCATGGAAAATATCAAGGCTGTAGCTGCCCTTTACCATTCCTACAACATCCCCTTCTTCATCGATGCCGCGCGATATGCTGAGAATGCTTACTTCATCAAGCTGCGCGAACAGGGTTATGCCGGAAAAACTCCCATTGAGATCGCTCGTGAAATGTTCTCATATGCCGATGGGTTCTGCATGTCTGCCAAAAAAGACGCCATTGTTAATATCGGAGGCTTGCTGGCTTTGAATGACGACAGCACCTTCCAGCGTGTTTCGAATGAATTAATACTGCGCGAGGGATTCGTCTCTTATGGCGGCCTGGCCGGGCGCGATCTGGATGCGATGGCTGTTGGCCTTTATGAAGGGCTCGATGAGGATTACCTGGCCTATCGTCTGAGCCAGACTGCCTACCTGGCAGGGTTATTGCGTGAGCAAGGTATCGGGCTGATAGAACCCCCGGGCGGGCACGCTATTTACGTAGACGCAGGTTCGTTTCTTCCGCACCTTGCACATGGAGAATTCCCCGGCCAAACACTCTCGGTGGAGATGTATCTGGAAGGCGGTATCCGCGCCTGTGAAATTGGCTCGGTCATGTTCGCCCACCCAGACCCTGAAACTGGTGAAATGATTTACCCAAAATTGGAATTGGTGCGTCTCGCTATTCCGCGCCGTGTTTATACGCAATCCCACTTGAATTATGTCGCGGAAACAATGGGGAAAATCGCAAAACGTGCAGCATCGCTGCCGGGCTATAGATTCACATATGCACCTGAACTTTTAAGGCACTTTACCGCCCGGTTTGAACCAATTCACGCATAATTTTTCCATACAAAAAGAAGTCACACTGGCAACCGCGTAAAAATTGCCAGTGCGACTTCTTTCTTTAACACCAATTGTTACTTCTGCCCATCAGCAAAGATACCAAAGTGGTTACCAACTGGCCTCTCTCTGCCAGGGATGTAATTATCAATGGGCGAATTCATTACCCGTATCTGATGCGTTTGCGGATCTTGAATGACCAGCGTAGATGAGCCTCCACCATCAAGATTAACAGCATTATCCCCACCGTAGAAAAGCATCAGATCTGCCATTTCCTGCACAGTAACCCCCTCGCTGTACAGAGGCTGGCGGCCGTCCACGACAATCATGATCAAGCGCGTCCCAGGTCCATCCAAACCAATCGCCGTGCGCGGCGCAATATTAATATCATTCAAATCCGGAACTGGCTGCTTATCCTGCACCAGCCAACTTTGGCCCGAAATAGCGTTGTACACTTTCCTATAAGCTGTCCCAAATGTAGCCTCTTTGGTGGAGTTGATAAACAGGGTTGGGCCTTTTACTTCGCCGTATTCTTTGCCACGCGAAGCGGCAAACCCATTGGGGGTAATCGGATCACCGTCATGCGGATAATAATCAAAAACACTTCTGGTCCACCAGGGCGTAAAGCCGTCTCCGTTAATGGCGACCTGTAATCCAAACTCTTCGGCAAATTGTGAAGTTGTCCGCGCATTGAGTGGGTTATTCTTATCATTTTTTTCGGGCGGTGTCACTAACACATTAACGTTTTTACATGTTAGGTCAACAGTCACAATGTGGGCGACCATCATGCGCGGATTGTAATGAACCCGGCGGTAATAAACCACACAGGGATAGATTTCCTGACGCATTTCAATCGGCGCGGGTCTACCCCAATAATACAGTGTGACCGTTGCTGCCACCAGGAGAAGGCCCATCCCCACCCCAAAAATGGATTTATTTTTCATCTCTTAATTGTATCTTGAATAAGCCTTATAATGATAAAAATTTTCACAACAAAAGAGGCACCTTTGATCCGTAACCAGTGGTACGTGATTCTTGAATCAAATGAAATCAAACAAGGTAAGCTGACAGGCGTCACACGAATGGCAGAAAAGTTGGTGGCGTGGCGCGACGGGCAGGGCAAGGCAACTGTCATGGCAGACCGTTGTCCCCATCGCGGGGTGGCCTTGAGTATGGGGGAGATCAAATCCGATTGTGTGCAGTGTCCCTTCCACGGTTTTGAGTTCGATACATCCGGCTCCTGCACACTGATCCCGGCCAACGGCAAAAACGCCGCTCCTCCGCGCGCGATGAAAGTGAAAACCTATCCCACGCGCGAATCTCACGGACTGGTTTATATATGGTGGGGCCATGAGCGTGAAACCTATCCGCCCTTGCCCTACTTTAATACTCTGGATGAGCGCTTTGTATTTGCCACCCTGCGGGACCATTGGCACGCGCATTATTCGCGCGCTATAGAAAATCAACTGGATGTGGTACATCTGCCTTTTGTGCACCGTACCACCATTGGCGCTGGCAACCGCACCATCGTAAACGGCCCACAGTATACATTGACTGAAACCAGTTCTGGCAGCCTGCTGGAAGTATGGGTAAACAACGAGATGGATAACGGGCAGACCCCCAAAAAACCTGCCGAAATGCCGCAGCCCACGCGGCACGCGCAGCTCCAGTTCCAGTTCCCAAACCTGTGGCACAACTGGATCGGTGATAATATTCGCGTTTTCATTGCCTTTGCCCCAATTGATCACGAAAACACGATGATGTACCTGCGCTATTACCACACCGTCAAGCTGCCCATACTGCGGCAGATCACCGGCTGGTTAGGCAGCCTGGGGAACCTGTTCATTGAACGTCAAGACAAATGGGTGGTGGTCACAGAACAGCCCAAACGCCCCGATCTGGATATTGGCGAGGTTCTAATTCAAGGGGATGGACCGGTTATTGGCTACCGCAAGACCCGTAGGGCATTAATCGATGCTAAAGAAACCGGTGGTGAGTTGCCTGATGCTTAACTGGAGGGTTCAATAAGGAGGAGATAATGAAAAATAAGGCAGGGTTATTGTTGCTGGCGGGCCTCTCAGGGTTAAGCGTTTTATTTTTTGTTGGTCCAACCATTGTTGTCAATAAAAACATCAAAGATATTTCTTTGCCAGACGACCTCGACCAATACCTGGCGCAATCTGAAGCAAAATTTACCGACATCACCCCCAACACGGAAAAGAAAATTTTCTGGGCCAACCCTGATAAAACAAAGACCCATTTATCAATCGTCTATCTGCACGGCTATTCGGCAACAAGGCACGAGACTTCCCCGCTGGCAGATGACATCGCGGCCAAACTGAATGCAAATCTCTTCTATACGCGCCTGGCAGGGCATGGACGCCCTGGATATGCGATGACAGAGCCTTCAGTCAATGACTGGCTTAACGATACTTTAGAAGCGGTGGAGATAGGCAAACGGCTGGGGGATAAGGTTATCGTGATAGGTGTTTCCACAGGTGCAACTCTGGCGACCTGGTTGGCAATGCAGCCATACGATAGTAGCGTGCTTGCATATGTCATGATTTCACCAAATTATGGACCCAAAGACCCGCAATCAGAGTTATTAACACTGCCCTGGGCTCAGCTACTCGTGCCGCCCATTCTCGGTCCGGAATACAGCTGGGAACCTGAAAACCCCGAAAATGCGATGTACTGGACGCATAAGTACCCAACAAAAGCGCTTTTCCAGATGATGGCACTGGTCAAATATGTACGCAAATCCAAACTGGAAACCATCAAAAAACCGGTCATGTTTATTTACTCTAAGCTAGACTCTGTAACAAACATACGGGAAACCGAAAAGCAGATTGCGCGGTTCAGTTCTAAACAAAAAACCATTCTGGCGCTCACTGAGAAGGTTAACAAGGAAAACCATGTGCTTGCAGGGAATATCCTCGCGCCAGACAATACCGTCAAGCTTGAGCAACCGATTCTGGATTTTATCAGAGGGCTAAAGTAATCAAGTTCTTAATAGTAAAGCGAACCATCACCTCATGGTCAGGGTTCGCTCTATGTTGAAGAAACGCCTGGCCTTTACGCCTTTTCGATGCTCATCATTTCATTAAAAGACCGTATTGAAACTTCAAGCATGGTCAAATCTGGCTCACGCGTGGTTAATTTCTGCAACGCAAGATTAGGCTTAATCAGCCATTTTACCAGGGGCATATTAAGATGGTTGGCCATCCAGCGAATATACTCCAGCGCCACCCCGGCAAGTACCGGGATCAACAGGATGCGGCCCAATATTTGAAAAATCACGGGCAGTTGGTGCAGGAAGCTGAATGCCAGGATCGAAAGTACCGCCAGCGTCAGCAAAAACGAGGTGCCACAGCGAGGATGTTCCAATGGGAATTTCGCCACATTTTCAGGGGTCAATTCGCCACCAGCCTCAAAAGCATTGATCGTCTTATGCTCTGCACCGTGATATTGAAACACACGCCGAATATCCGGCAGCTGACCAACCGCCCACATATAGCCCATAATCAGCAAGAGGCGAAAGATACCTTCCACCGCGGCAGCTGACCAGACATCCAACCCCATCCATTGACCTAGCTTCCCGACACCATAGGGCACCAGGAAAAACAGCCCGATCCCAAACAGCATGGAAAACGCCAGTGTGCCCCATAGCAACGGCCCTTCCAACTTTTCATCTTCACCGGTCTGAACATTGGCAGAAAGCGTGAGTGCTTTCATTCCAAGTCCCAGCGCATCCCACAACAAAATAACACCGCGAAGAAACGGGATTTTTGCCACCGAAGATTGGTAAATACCAGAAAGCTTCTCGGTATGCACAACAATTTGCCCATCCGGGCCGCGCATGGCAATGGCGAGAGCCTTTTGTCCGCGCATCAGCACGCCTTCAAGCACTGCTTGTCCGCCGTAAGTGATAATTCGATCTTCCATACCATTAATCCTTGCTCGTTTTTATGTAAATCTACCAGGCGAGAACTGGCTAAAGGTTGAAAAAGAAATTTATAAGGGCGTCTATCCCTCGATACCAGGTAGGCAAATGCAGTTTTTCGTTCGGAGCATGTAAATTGTCGTCCGGCAGACCAAAACCGGTCAGCACAGATTCAATACCAAGGATGGTTTGCATCAGCCCAACCACAGGGATGGAACCGCCCTCGCGTTTGAAGAACGTCTTTACGCCCCACACCGTTTCGAGTGCAGATTCAAGCGCCTTGACGGCCGGCTGCTTGATATCAGAGATCGAAGCTGGCGCACCAGAGAGTTTATCCAACTCCCAACGAATCGTCCCAGGAGCCCTGGCGACCAGGAAATTTTTGAACTGCTCATAAACCTGGTCTGGATCCTGTCCTGGAACCAGACGGCAAGAGATTTTAGCCATCGCCCATGCCGGAAGAACTGTCTTTTGTCCCTGGCCTGTAAAGCCGGAAATCATTCCATTCACTTCCAGGGTAGGTCTGGCACCGGTGCGTTCCGCAGGAAGAAATTCAGATTCACCCCATAGTGCAGGTACGCCAGTCATCGCCAGGTAATCTGCATCTGTGTTTGGCAAACGCACAAAATCCGCATGCTCTTCTGGCGTCAGCGCGCTCACCTTATCATAGAAACCCGGCAGCGTTATGCTCCCGTTTTGATCATGCATGGCAGCAATCAGCTCAGCCAGCGCCTGCGCCGGGTTGTGAACGATGCCGCCCGCCATCCCTGAATGCAAATCGTGGTCTGGCCCGAAAACCCGTAATTCGAAATAAACCAGACCGCGCAAGCCATAAGTAATAGTCGGGTATTCTTTCCCCATCAGACCCGCATCAGGATTCAAGCAGAAATCCGCTTTTAACAGGTCTTTATTCTCATTAATCCATTTTGCAAGCGAAGGCGAACCTATCTCTTCCTCGCCTTCGATTAAAAATTTTAAATTGACAGGAATTTTACCGGTTTTGGCGATCGCTTCCAGGGCGCTCAGGGTAGCCATAACCTGGCCTTTCATATCTGATGCGCCGCGACCGTAAAGGTTTTCACCAATTTCAGTTGGTTCAAACGGGCCGGTATGCCATAATTCAATCGGGTCCACCGGCTGCACATCATAATGCCCATAGATCAACGCCACTGGCCTGCCTGTTACATTCATCGATTCAGCATAGACCACAGGATGCCCATCCGTAGGCATTACAACTACCTTCTCAATCCCCAACTTTCTAAGACGATCCGCCACCCATGCCGCGGTTCTCTGCATATCAGGGACATGCTGGAGGTCAGTTGAAACCGAAGGAATTGCAACAACTTCTTTCAAGTCATTTAAAAAATCAGCTTTATGCGCATGTGCATACTCGAGCGCTGCCTGGCGGTGATCAGTCATTTTTGAAACTCCCACAATTGAAATTATAGTTTGCCGTATAAAAACCAGTAATCACTTTTTGGAAAGATTGCTTGCAGTTCGCTACCCCACAAGAAATCGGCTGGATGCAAGCGTGCTTTAAGCAGCCCATCCATTTCAGCAAGGGATGATTTTTCTGAAAATTTCGGTTGTTCAGAAATAAGCAGCTGCAAAATCACTCTGCCGCGAACCTCTGATGCGTAAGCATCTACATTCTGTTCCGGGTTGTTTATGCAATCAGCTATATAGTCTGCCCACAGGCGGTATCGATTGGATATTTCGCGGGCAACTTTGTTGTTCCAGGCTGAACGCCACTTTAAGCGAACCGTTGCCAGTACTTGCTGCAACTTTTCCGCTTCGAGCGGCGCGGTTGCCTTTATGCGTGTTAAAGAAATTAAGGCTGCGCCGGGTGTCAACCTGGGCAGTGAAGCACTTAAAGGCCAATAAAGCTCTTTCGAAAGCAAATAATCCTGCATCTGTGGAAGAGCCTCGTTCAAAAAATTCAAATCCTGCATATTCTTTGTCATGGGGCTGCTTGGGTTGCCTGGCCTGGCGCGCGACGGGTCACTAAATACCAATCGGCAATGGTCAAAAAGCGGTCGCTGGTGTCAAAAAGCGGGGGCATTTGAGCACCCAAAACCGTCTGACTGACACCATACGTGTACACCGGGAAATACAACGGCAGGGCTGGCAATTCTTTAGCGAAAATTACCTGAAAATTACGATACAAGCGCGTCCGTGTGGAGAAATCCGGGTTGACTCGCGCCTGTTCGATGTATTCACTGGCCGTACGGTTATCCCACTGGCTATAGTTTTGACCGCCAGTGATTTCAGATTGGTGCCAGAAAGGATAAGGATCCGGGTCTGGGCTGCGCATCAGGTTCAAGTCAACCAGGGCTGCCTGATAAGAACGCGGCGACAGACGGTCGCTCACCAATGCATCGTAAGCCACGGCCTCCAGATTCACTTTGACACCTAGAACCGCCCAATTAGCCTGAATTACCTGGGCAATTGCCTTATGCAGATCATCGTCCGGATATAAAAAGCTAAATTCTAGCAAATTTCCATCTTTATCCGCACGCACATTGCCACCAGAAGCAGGCATCAAATATTCCGACCCCTTAAGCAAGTTAATAGCGCTGGTTGGATCGTACACAAGGTGTTCCGTTTTTTCATAATATGCCCAGGTGCTGGGGAATAACGGGCCGTCGGCCACAATGGCCTGTCCCGCCAATAATTTATCTACAATCTGTTGGCGGTTAAGCCCGATCAGCAAAGCGCGACGCAGTTTGGCATCTGCCAAAAATGGAACTTCAGGATTATTCAGATTGAACAGAACCAGGCTCAGTTCCGGCAGGCGACCGGTGTACAGATTCAACGTCGGCTCTGCCAACGCCTGCGCCAGGATGTCTGGAGTAATCTGACTAATCGCCAAAATCTGTCCCTGCCGATAGGCATCCAAAGCGGCTACTGCGGTAGGGAAGTAACGAAAAATCACTTGATCCATGTAAGCTTTGCGGCCATAATACTTGTCGAATGCACGTAACTCAACGCCAGTAACTTGCCCGTTTTCGACGATCAATCGCTCAAAACGATATGGGCCGGTTCCAATGGGCGCCAGGTTAAAGGCAGCAGCCGGAAGCTGATCGGACGTAGTAGAGTCCAAAATATGTTTTGGGAGCAAACCAAAGGTTAGATAATCGAGAAATGGGGCGAAGGGTTCAGGAATAACAAATTGAATGGTCTTATCGTTCAGCTTCTTGAGTTCGACCGATTTCCACATCGCACGCACATCTGCCGGGAAAAAGGAAGCGTCACTCTTGATCTGGTCCAGCGTAAAAGTGATGTCATCTACGGTAACCGGGGTCCCATCATGCCAGAATGCATTTGAGCGGATGGAAAAATTATAAATGGTGCCATCCTGAGAAACACCCCAAGAATCAGCCACACCTGGCTGCGGCAGGCCACGCGCATCAAATGTAATCAAACCGCTAAAAAGTAAACGATTGATATCACGATCAGCGGGGTTATTTTGGTCAAGCAGTGGATTCAGGCGGCCAAGTGAACCGACCAGGCCTTCAGTATAAATACCACCCTCTGCAGGTTGTGGAGCAGTTACCTGTTGACCGGGCTCCTGGGTGAGCAAAAGAACAGCCACCACCACCAGAGTGATTACTACTACCAGGATTTGCCAGCGTAATTTTTTTATCATAGAGAAACAAAGAAAGGCCTCTCCCCGGTTCAGCCAGCTTTTGGCCAAGACCTGATGAAGCGGCCTCTCGATAATTTAAAACAGCGGATCAGCTTTTGATGAAAATAGCAAGGATCGCCAAAATGAAAAACAGCACGCTCAAACCGATTGTAATGTAAAAGAGCGTGCGTTCGATGCCACGGCGGACAGTATATACGCCGCCGGTGTCGGCGCCGGTCAAATTGCCCAAGCCTGCGCCCTTGGATTGCAAAATTACGCCAATAATCAGTGCAACCGAGGTAATGATCAAACCAATCTCAAGATATATTTTCATTCTTTTTCTTTCTGCCTCCTGCGAATTTAGCGTGGCAATTATACTTCGCTTTTTTGAAATTCGTAAACGAAAATTTGGCACGGTTCAAAACTAAGAAATAGCACCTTTACAAATTGCTGAGAGACAGGTAGCCCATGAACGGATAAGATAGAGTTTCGAGACAAAATCTATTCGCCCAGAG
>JBBRWF010000042.1:0-15172 GCA_038249405.1 Anaerolineales bacterium | reverse complement strand
CCCATTATGCTTTAAGCTGAAATGAACATGCGGCCCGCTGGATCCGCCGCCAGTACAGATCGCTTCTGCAAGCGTATTGGCGAGAACACCAATTTTGTCGTTTTGATTAATCGCCACCCCCGGATAGTACTGCACGTTTTCAAGATGATAATAAGTCGTTTCCCAGCCGGCACTGTGAACAATTTTGAACCCGCATGCCGATAATCTTGTGGCAATCCCCGATGCACTGGCAACCACCCACACATTGCTGGTATCACTTCCCCAGGGCAAATTGCCAGGGGTGAAGTCCAGCGAAGAAGCATCATGAAACGGGGTGCCTGAGCCGCCGCCACCGTTGCTATCGTGAACGCCGCCAAAATACCAGGCCTGGCCTCTCAGCCAGGGCGCTTGCAATAAACCATCCGGCGCGGGCAGCATGGCACCCGGTTCACCGGGCAGGTAGATATGGTTTGAGGTATCCAGCGGGTCGTCAGAGCCAAATAATCTTATATAGGTCTGGTAAAACCCGCCGGGCTGCTCGTTATCCAGCATGGCGGGCAAATCGGGCTGGTTCATGGCAGCCAGCCCGGCAATGATGGCATACGTGCCCGCGTTAGTCTCGGGAGCCACAGTGATCGTGTCCCCTTGCGCTGTGGTGATGGGTTCCAGGTTGCGTTGAGAAATTGGCAGCGCTGAATAATTATTGATATGCAGGTAATACGCATCTGACATTATTTTGGAAACATCTTCAATTTGGGTGATAAAGTCTTTATCCACCATGCCAAAAGGATTCTGCAAGCGCCCCGCTTCAGGATTGGAAACAAGGTTCGAATTCATCTCCAAAAGTGTCAGGTAAATTTTGGGATTGATGCTGTAATATTCCGCACGGCCGTATAAATCTTTGGCAACCTCTAACAGGTGCGGCGCATTGACAGCCAGGTAATCGGTTACATTAAAGTCCCCTACATTGAGAGTGTTGCAGAATTAGTCCTTGCAAAATAGCGAGGAGTTGTGTCATAGTTTTGTTACCCACAAAATCCAGAGCACAACCCCATCGCCACTATGATTCTACAACAATCCATTCAATTTTTCATCCTTTGGCACTGGTCAATCCTGATCAATTTCTTCAACGACTATTTGCTCAACCTGGCGTTGTCACATGCCAAGAGCAATTTACTGGTCAAACTATCCAGGCTGCTGGATTTTGCGTCCCTGGAAAAGCTCGCCGAGCAGTATCACCACGCTGCCGGGCCAGGATCACCCGTTATTCACCCCGCGAAGAAACTCGTGCGGGCGATTTTGGTCAAGTATATTTACGATCTGTCGCTGCGCGAAATGGAAGAGCGTCTCTACAGCGACATGATCATCCGCTGGTTCGTGGGATACACCCTGTTTGATGCCCTGCCAGATCACAGCACCTTGGAACGCTTTGAAATCTGGTTGAAGGATCAGTTGCACTTTGCCGTCTTCGATGAAGTATTGCGCCAAATCAAACAGGATTTCCCCGATGAAGTCCGCAAGACTCAAATCGGTGACACTTATGCATTACGCGCCAATGCCGCCAGCGAAGAACTGCGCCCAATGATCCGGCACGTCTGCGCCAATATTCTCCAGGCAGCCATTGTGGCATTTCCCCTGCGAATCGACATGGCATTATCTGGTTTTGCCTGGGAGCAGCTGTTGGGCATGAACAAGGAAACGACTTTGCCTTCCAAGGAAGAGCAGGCCGAGCGCCTGCGGCGGGTGGTGTTGGCTGCGCTTGAACTACAGCGCCGCATTTCTGCCTTGCTTCAAGAACACACGCAACAAGAATTTCCCGTTCTGCGAAAACAACTGGCAGCCCTGTCAAAAATTATCGCCGACGAAGTTTCGGTCAAAGATCAATCTGTTCTCCGTCTGCCACCAAAAGAGCGGGGCAGCTTTCGGATTGGATCTGCCACAGACATTGATGCCAGCTACCGTAAACATGGTCCTGATCCGGAAGATACCAGCCTCGGCTTTAACGTTCAGGTAGCCATCTCCAAATCTGGTTTTATCCATGAAACCAAGGCCTATACCGGCGCCGTCCCCGATCAATCCGGGGTCGCAGAGTTGGTCAGCGCCCAGGTCGAGCGCCAGGGCACCTGCCCTGCCAAACTCATTTACGATCAGGCTGCCGGGGCGGGCAAGACCCGCGCCGATGTGGAGAAAGTTTCAAACGGCCAAACCTTGCTCGTCTCGAAACTGCCGGTTTACGAAAAGAATGAGGCCATCTTTGGCTCTTACGACTTCGAACTTTCTGAAGATGGGAAAACCTTGACCTGCCCAAACCAGCAAGTCTCAGAGATCGCCTACAAGTCCGATTCGGGTGATGGGCGTAACTTTCGCTTTCTGCACTTTCAGTGTTGGCAGGCCAGCATCCCCAACGGTGATAAATCGTCTGACCTCGCCCTGCGCTGTCCATTTTGGGAGAAGTGCCGCCCGCCGGATCAAGGTCCACGCACGATGCGCCTTGTTTTTGTTTCCAATTATCGTGCACAGGTGCTGGCTGCCCAGCAGTACAACGATACCGAAACCTTCCTCTATGAGATGAAGATACGCTCACGAGTGGAGCGGGTTGTCTTTGAGTTAACCCACTACAATGGCGTACGCAACTGCCGCAGGCGCGGTTTGGATAATGCTGATTGGCAAGCCAGGATGTGTTCCACCGCTTATAACCTCAAACACTGGGTGCGCAGGACGGATTTACGTAAGGCGCAGATGGCCAGGGCATGACTCCGTCCATCTAGCCCGGTTATGAGACAGAATGCCTGCAAATTTCAAGAAAAACGGGTCGCTTTTGGCTTTTTGAACCTGTTTCGCTCCAAAAATGTTCAAGAAACGGCTTCCGCACCTTAATTCTGCCCGATCAGGTTGCGACAGGGCTTCAAAAAACAACTCGCGCCTCTTTTGGGCCGGGTAGAACTTGAATTCTGCAACACTCTCTCAAACGAGGGTACGGGTGGTTAGACTGTTCCAAAATTATCGCTCAAAATCGCGCTAATGCTCATTTTAGCACACTTCAGCGCTCGATTGTACCAGCCTTGCGAACCTCACATGGCGCAAACGCAAAAACCCTTCAAACTGATCAGCAATCTGCGTTTGCTCCATACGCCCAGCGCTTTCAAACTCATCTAACCTCATCTGTGCTCCGTTTTTCGAGTTTTGCGAACGGTAATCACTGGCATGCGCTTTCCTTCACAATCTTTTTGGTTTGCCAACCAGCTCGCCGAAGGGTACAATCCCGTTATGCCTGGCATTTTTATGGTTTTTAGTCTCCTTTCCGCTTTACGGCATGGCACTGCCGTTGCAGAATTGTGGCGAGTCTTTTCCCGCATCGGTCTGCCGTTGCGCCCAAAAACAGCCTTCTGGCTGGCACTTTGCAGGCAGGCCAACTTGATCAATCACCATCAACACCCGGCAGCGTTGGCTCAAGAATGGCTGACCTGGCCTGTGAATGCTCAAATATTACACCTGTTTGATGCCTGGGAGAACACCCCGAACAACCGTCAGGAACGTATGCTGCGCAGACGCTTGCGCTTACGCCTGACACAGGGCAGGAGTCTGCGCCCTTCCGATGCCAGACTGTTACCCGGTCTGGACGCCTTGGGGATCACCAACCAGCAGACTCTTACACTTTTCGGAAAGGCCACGCTGGGGCTGGTGGAATTTCCTTCCCCGGCCCCACGCCAGACATGGTGGTTGGACGGCAAATATCTGCACATTCCACACGATCCAGAATGGACCCTGCTCTGGCAGTTGGAAACCTTCCTGACGCCTTGCTCCCCGCTGACCTATGCTCTGGATGCGCCTTCCTTGCGCAAAGCCTGCCAACGCGGCGAAGCGGACAAACTAATCGAAACATTGCAAACCGGTCTTGGGGCGCCGATCCCGTCTGACTTGCGCGCCCGCATTCTTGGACAACCATCGCTGAGAGCCACCCACGGCCTGCTGCTCGAGTTCAGCGACCCGGCCGAACTGCGCCAGTTACGCCGCTCCGAAACGCTGCGCGAGTACTTCGCGCATGTGCTCTCTCCCTGCCATATCTTGGTGGAAGAACAAAACGCTGCGCGCCTGCTTAAACTGCTTGAACGGCGCGGGATCCACGCCTTCGCACCCATTCCAATTCCACCAGTGACCGGCTCTGCATTGGATAAAAGACCGCGCAGCCACTTTTCGCGCGCAGGGTTGCTCGAGCCCCTGGGTGAGAGCGTGCCAATCCTGGAGTTTATCCGGCAGTCCATCCGCCAACAAATGGCCTTCGATATGCTCTACACCGCGCCAAGCGCGCACTTGAGCCTGGTCGGGTATGACGCCGACCGTCCGGAACTTCACCGCATCACCCCCAGCCTGATCGAAGAGCGCGGCGGGCACACCTATATCATCGCTTATTCGCACACCCGCCGCGGACAGCGCACCTACCGGTTGGATCGCATGGATGTGCCGGGAACGGTTAGAGAAAAAGCAGGTTAGTCAGCGCTCAAAATCTTCTGTAGCTGAACTTTTAAGGAAGGCAGGTCCCGCTCTACAACCTTCCAAACAATATCTTTATCAGTCTCAAAATATCCATGCACCAGCACGTGACGCATCCCGATGATACCGCCCCAGGCAACCTCGGGGTGGTTAGCGCGAAAAACATCTGAAATTCGAGATGCAGCCTCACCAATGATTTGCAAATGATGAATCACCCAAATTTCCACCAGTTCGTTGTTCTCTAAAAGCACAGATTCACTCTCCGAATGAACATATTGTTCAATCTTGTGAAGCGCCTCAAGCATATCCAGCAAGCGTTCGTGGTCATCTCTCATAAATCGACTGCCTCAGCCAGCACGCGCTCGCGGATACGGCGCTGCAACCCTTTTTCGGTCACCACATCCACTTCCCTGCCGAGCAGAGAGCGCACATCGTAAAGAAAACCGCCCAAATCGAGCAGGCTGCGGTCGGGAGCCATCTCGACCAAAAAATCCACATCACTCTTTTCGTCATCCGTTCCCCTGGCAACTGAACCAAAGACACGCACCCGGTTCACGCCATAACGGGCGGCAGTTTGCAAGATCTGGTTGCGTCTGGATCGTAAGAGGATTTGGGTTTTGGTTGTCATCTAATAATTTTATCACGCCTGCTCAGCAACGGCTTAAGAATGCGGGCGTTGGCATCCAGGCAAACTATGTAATTTAATGCAGGATAAAAGACCGGTCGGCAGTGACGTTAGCCCCGCCCAACAGCGCGATGCGTTTGACGTCGTCGTTGCTGATGAAGTAAAAGCGCACACTGTCATCCTTACCGGCCAGCTTCTTGAGCCTTCTCTGCAGGTCCACAATCTGCGGGACGGTCAGCAGGCATTCAAAGACACTGTACTGGACGCGCTTGCCGAAGCCTTCCAGCGCCTTCATCACTTTGTGACGGCGCTGGTCCGAGACGATATCATAACTGACTACCATAAATTGTTGGGCAGGCATGGGTATTCTCCAATTGCGCCCCGCCCTGACGTGATCTTCGTCAGGACAGGGGCTGGGGTCTGGATCGGCGCTATCTCGCTGTAAAGGCCTCATACTGCTGGGCTTCTCCCAGCACAAATCGCGCCATTTTTTGGGCCTGGTATTGGAAAATCGTGCGGTAGGAAATTTTGTCACCTTCCGGCGTGGCAAAGGTCTTATCAGTCACGCGCGTCTCATACAGCTGAATCAACTTATCGCGCCCGCTTTTTGCGAGGTAGACCGCCTGGGTACTGCTGCGCGGTTCCAAATCAGCGGGGCGTTCCTGTTCGGCCTCGCTCAGGTCAACCGTTTCAAAGTCTTGCAGAGCCAGGTACGGGCGATTGACTGCTTCCAGGGCGATTGAATCCGCCACCAATGGGCGGAATTCTTCCATCAAATCCAGCGCCATCGAAGGCCGGCCATAATCGATGACATGGAAAAAGCCCAGGTAAGGGTCGAGCCCGATCAACTCGCAAGCCGTGGTGACATCGCGCAGCAGCATGGAATAGGTGAAAGACAAGAGCGCATTGATCGGGTCTGGCGGCGGGTAGTAGGCGCGGCGCTCGAAACCCCAGCGCTGCCCATCACTAGGCGGCTTGAGCAGGCGGCGAAACATCCCGAAATATTCCTTGGCGCCCTGGCCTTCAAAACCGCGCAGTTCATCCAGGTTGCGGGCATTTTCGGCGCGCCGGCGCATTTCGTCCATGCCTTCCAGCGCGCTCCGGCCCCAGGCCGCGCCTTCGGCATGTCGTTGCACCAGTACGCGCTGGTTGGTTACTTTGCCGCGCACAATTCCGCGTGCAGCCGCCAGGGAAAAATCCGGGTTTTCAATCAGTACAGCCTGCTGCTGGCGCAGGTGGCTGTGTTTGTGCTCCTGCCCAATGACGCGCGAAAGAAAGCGCCCGCCGCCCGAGAGATAAACAATATCCACCCCGCGCTTGGTGAGCGCATGCAGCGCCGAGGTGGTCAGGCTCACGCCGCGTCCTATCAGCACTACCTGTTCCACTTTGATCAGCGGCACAGCATCCAGGACTTCGTCGCCGCGCTTTACGATCAGCCGGTCGTTTTCCTTGTGCAGCTGCGTTCCGGGTTCAGTCATATATAAAGTCGCCATTGCTATTCTCCTTTAATATGTCATTGCGACATGCTGCATTTCCGCGGAAGCAATCTGCCCAGGGACAGCATATCCCATATTATAGGGGGTTGCCGCACTCGCTGAGGAACGCTCATTCGCAACAACATGGCTGAATAATATTTCACGGGATCACTACGCCCAGCCATTCCAGCCTTTCTTCGGGCGGCAGGATGCGTGTTTTCTGCGGATTGACCTTCAGTCGCAGGTGCGCCAGGGCTTTGAGCGCCTCGTTATAGCACTGTTCGGCGCAGCTCTGTTCCGGCGCAGTAATAATCCAATCATCGGCAAAGCGCGCCAGGTGGCGGCCTTTGCCGGTCAACGCCAGGTCAAACGGATGCAGGTAGATATTGGCAAGCAGCGGAGAAAGCGGGCTGCCTTGTAAGACACCGACAGGGGCTGCGCCAGCTTTGCGGTTGAGTAGATAGGCGACCAGAGCCGCCAGAGCCGCCGCTCCGGCCAACCCGCCCGCTGCCAGCGAACTGCTCTTGAGCAGCCTGCGTCCGGCGGGGGTACTCACCAATCCGCGCACAGTTCCGGCGGTCTTCACGGCTGCGCTTTGGGCAAGCGGCCGGATGGACCCTAAGCCCAGCATGAGAGTGCTCATCAAAGTGCGGCGCGCCATTAAGCCCATATAACCACGCGGCCGGAGCCCACTGGCAGCCTGACCCGCTTGATCGCCATAGCCTGCGCCGTACTCATATTCATCGCCAGCCATTGAATCGACCACCCATTTCATGCCGTCCTGCGCAACCTTCTGACGTTTATGAGCCTGGATGGCTGATTGTGGGTCGGCATCTGTGGGCGCACCCGATTGCAGCAGGCCTGAATCCAGCCAGTTTTGCAGAAGTTTAAGTACGCGGCCATCCTGCACTTTGGTTTGAACGCAGGCGAGCAAGAGATCATGGTCCATACTGTCGAAGTAGGTGGCGATGTCGCCATCCACCGCCCAGCGCTCGCCCTGCTGGCGCAGGTTGTGAACGTAGCTGACGGCCTGATCGATGGATATGCCAGGCCGGAAGCCAAAACTGCACGGCAGGAACTCTGGTTCCCAGAGCGGCTCGAGCACCTGTTGAGCGGCGCGCTGGGCCACGCGCTCGCGCACCGGCAGGATGGCAATCACGCGCTGGCCACCGCCGCGCTTGGGCAATTTGAAACGTTTGGGCGGCATCGGGTAGTAACGCCCACGCATGAGCATATCACGCAGGGCTTCCAACTGCGGCTGAAGTTCGCGTTCGAACTCAGCCATTGTGACTCCATCCGGACCGGCAGCTTTTTGACGCCGGTATTTGGGGATGTTTCCGCGTACTGCGCGCCAGGCAGCCAATAAATTCTCCGGCGCAGCGATTTGTTCCATCAGTCTGTCGTTCATTTATGCCTCCGTTTTTATTTATGTTCTTCGTCATCCATGCCATTTGTTCCAAGTGCCACATGCCCGGTATCCAGAAAATAGACCCAGTGGCAGGCATGACCGAAAGTCAGGTCAATCAAGCGACCTTCGCTGCGCGCCTTGCGTACCGCCCGGCGAATGGGGGCTGAATCCCAACGGGCAGCCGCCACCACGCGGCGGCGCGGGATACGCCCACCGGGTTCCAGCAGCTCGAGCTCATCCATAGGCTTGCTCCTTGCCATCCGCGGCTTCGTTTGCCAGCGCATCAGCCAGCCGGTTTTGCTCGCGTGGAATATGTTGAAAGGCGACATGTTCAAACTGCACCACCAACGTGCGCAGCCTGGCCTGGGCCTGCTTAAGCTTGGGCGACTGGGCCGAAGCCAGCCCGGTCATCTGGTGCACCATCACCTGGCTGTCGCTCATCAGCACGATTTCTTCAGGCTTGTGCGGCAGCAAACGCTCCAGCGCCAGAAAAGCGGCGGCATATTCGGCTTCATTGCAGGTCAGGCGTCCAGCGCGCGTCGCCCACAGGGCGCGCAAGTTGCCCAGGTCATCATGCACGACTGCTGCCAGCCCGCTGACACCCCGCTCCAGACGGATGGCGCCATCGGTATGCACGATCACACGCCGCGGAAAACCTAAAAATGGCAAAAAGCGCATCATTTTCGTTACTCCTTGTCCGGCGGTTGCGTGTCTACCGTGAAGAGCGCCAGGCCGCTGTTCCCGTTTTCGGATAACTTTTCGAAATCGAGCCGCCCACGTTCCCAAACATGACTCAACGCAGCCCAAGAGATGCCATGCCGGATGCGCACACACATCGTCACGCTCGGGTCACCACTGGAAACAAGCTCCCATTCCGCCAGCGGCTGGCGCAAAAAAGGTGCAAAAACCGTGTTCCTTGAACTGGCGCACACAAAATGGCGGGTCTGAAAAGTTTGCGGGGCAGCACCCGCCGCGTCCGTATCATCCGTCTGCTCGAACAAATTTGCGGGGTAAATATCAAAATCAGGGCGCAGGAGCGGTACGGTTCCATCTGCAAGCGCTGCCCATATCATCCCGAGGCCCTTTGGGGACAGCGTCCCGATGTCGTTTGGGGATATCATCCCAAGGTCTTTTGGGGTCAGGTCGGCATCCGCGCGGTGAGACAGAATCTGATCGAGATTGTAGGCCCACAGCGGCTGGTACATGCTGCGTCCAAAGTCCAATAGACCGGTTTCGAGATTATGTCCGTCCATATCGCGCCAGTAATACAGAAAATCGTGCTCGTCGAACAATAGATAGCGGATTTCTTCGACAGGCTTTTGGAATTCTTTGGCAGCCCAGGCCAGGACAGCTTCATCCACCCCGGAAGGGCGAAAAACCGAGCCTACCGCCTCCTGGCCAATGTGTTTTTCAAGCCGCGCACGGGCATTTTTGACTTCATCTTGAAAGCCCTGCATTGCCTGATCGATTTCATCCATTTCAGCCAACAACCTTTGGCACAATGCGCCCAGTGCCTGACAGACTTCTTTTTCCAGGCCGGCGGCGTACTTCGATTCGAGCGCAAGCACCGCCTGTTGGCGCAGCAGCACCAGGTGCGCATGCTCTTTGCGCAGATACAGCCATGCAAAAAGATGCTTTGCCAACCTGTCAAACGAAAATGGCAGCAGCGAGAACCAGCGCGGGGCCTGAGGCAGGACTTCCAGCGCTTGCTCCAAAAAATGTAAACTCATCTCCACGCGCTGATCCAAAGATTCTTGCGTTAAGGCCTTCGCATCCCAGGCCGTGAACTGTCGGCTGCGGCTGTGCAGAATTTGGCGCAGCTCGGCGATGATTTTCTGCGAGGCTGCCAGCCCGCCCGGATACAGGCGTCCCTGGCGAGGCAGGCTATCCAACCCCTCAGCCTGTTCCTTACTGAGCCGTCCCGCCAGCGTCTGGGCGTTGGTGTGGAGTTTTTCAAGCGCAGAAGGAAAAACAACCTGTCCGAAGTGCGTATCATAGCCATGAATGGCGCAGTTCCACTCCTCCGGCGGCAAATCATCAAAACTCAGGTCGGCAAAGTGTGTTTCAAGAGCGGGTGAGGCGCCTGCCCCGGCGTTGAAGCCTGTCCCGGAGGTGAGTGTTTCCAGCCAGCCGCTTCCAGCCGCACTCCGCTTCACTGCGGGAGTAATAATGCCAGAACCGGGACTACCTCGCCCGTTTCCGTACAGAGCGCTCAATTCTGTGAAGACCTGCTCGCTGCTCAGATCGGGTATGGCGTCTTCGCCGAACTCGCGCTGAATAAATTCCAGACCAAAACGAGCTGCACAGGTTTCAATCAGTGCGCCGGGGTCGTAGACCAGCGCCGTGGCGGCTGCGCTGTGCCAGGCTGCGGCTTCAGCCTGCGCGGCTACCCCGGTTGTCAGCAGTGCCAACAGAAAATTGGCATTCAACAGACGAAGTTCGGCCTCATCCGTAACTTCCCAGCCGCCTTCTTTAAAGCGATCAAACAGGAATATCGAAAATGAAGTTGGAAATGCGAGACCCGGCAGTTCCAAATCCCTCGCCAGGTTTTCTTGAAACTGGTTTTTTGGGGACGAACAGACTGCCTTAAGGTCAGCCAGCCCGGCATGGCAGCAGGCATTTTGCTGGAGCGCTTCTTTGCCTTCCGAAAACCGGGCAATTTGCGCCAGGAGCAGCATCTGTTTGTCGACTTCACGAGTCAGACCATCTTCGAGCAAGGCCATCAGTGGCAAGACAGCCGCTGATTCTGGCCGGGTCAGATCGGTCAGCAGCAATACTTTCAGCGCAAAAGCGCGCTTTTCTCCGGTTTGCTTAGAGATTTGCGCAGATAGAAGGCTGTTTTCGTGGGCGCGCAAATCGTGCAGAGCGGTTTCCAGGGCGCTACGCAGTTCAATGCTGGCCTGCAGCGTAGCGGTGTAGATTTGCTGGCGGGTGATCGGGTTGGCCTTGCGCGCACGAGTCGCTTTCAGCGGCACACAGGTTGCCCGCAGGCTGTTGGCAGCCTGCGAAAAGCGCAGGGCCAGAAAACGCGCTGTGCCTGCGCGCCAGGGGTCGCTGCGCAGATAAAGCTTCTGCGCATCCAGCGCAATCAGCTCGGACTGTGCGCCGACAGCCAGCACCAAACATGGGGGTGCGATATTAGATGAAGGTTGCATGCCTGCCTCCGGGCTACAATTTGCCCAATTGTTGCTGTTTGACCGTCAGGGCGCGGATTTCCTGCTCGAACTGGCGGCGCAGATCGCCGTCTGGGGACATCTTGGAAAGCGCCTGTTTGTATTCGGTAATTGTTTCGTCCAGCAAGCGGATGGCTGCCTGGTTGCCCATATTGACGATGTCGCGTTCCACCAGCTGTTCAGCCCACTGCACCAGGTCATCGCGTTGCACAAAGGCTTCCTCAGCTTTTTCACGGCCTTGTTCCAGACGGTTCTCGCGCACCGGGCGCAGGTTGGCGCTGGCATACTCTTTTTGTGGATCGAAGTAATAGTAGCTGCCGACCTGAATGATGTATCCAAGCGCGGCGGCTGCGGCGAACACGTTGCGGAACTCGCGTTTGGCCTCGGGGATGACTTCCTCAGCCGTATAGGCTTCGGGAAAAATATGCAGAGGATCGAGCCCTTTGCGCTTCTGGTCGTAATAAGACTTGTAATCGGCCATATCGCGCAGCAGGAAAGCCGGCAGGCCATGTTGGACGCGCGCAAAATCGATGCGGTGCTTAAAACCGGTGGATTTGACCTCGTACTGCGGGTCGTTCAAGTATCGGGCGGGGATCAGGGTACTGGTCTCATCCTCGACCCCGATGATACTTTTGCCCTCCTGGCCCTGGATGCCGCTGTTGGTGTCATACTGCCAGAAGGGGTGGCAGTAGCGTACCAGTCGGTCGAATTTTTCTTCAATCTTGAGCGGCGCAGCCTGGCCATATTGATCGGTGAGCGCTTCAAGCAGGGAAGTGTTCTCGATATCCGCCGAAAAATAGGCCTGGGCATGGTTGTGAAGGCGCTTTGCCCATTCGTGATCGTCCCAGCTGCTCAGCATCTCAAAGGTCTGGAGGCCGGTCTGCGCTGCAAAGGATTGGTAAGAAGCCACAGGATTTATCCCGGCCATCTGACGTGTAAAATAGGCGCGAATGTAATCAGCGTCGACCGCTTCGACTGCCAGTTCATAGATGCCGCTTTCAGGGCTGGAGGGTTCCAGGCTTTCCAGGGCGCGGTCTTCCAGTTTTGCGGCGGCGCGCTCCAGGGCTTGCAGCACCCCGGCCAGCCCGGCCTTCAAACGGCGTACCTGTTCGCCGGTCTGGTCATAGAGCATCAGGGCGTGGCGCTGGGCATGCAGCTGCAAGGTGCGCTGGTTGCCTTCCAACATCCAGGTCAGACAATCATTACGCGAGCGGTTGAGGGCTTCCTGCCAGGATCTGTGGAAAAACGCCTTTTGCGCTGAGCGGATCACATCTCCCGAAGTGGCACGCAGGCGCTCGCGGGCATGCTGGTATTCCTGCTCCGCCAGGACTGCCTCAGCTTCGCTGACACCGCTTTGAACAATTTTGGCCTTGTAATTGGGCAGGGAAGCGAACCCGTTGGCGGCGTGATGCGCGGGCAGGTCGGCGCTGATTTCATCCAGCACAGCCTGGGCAAAGCGCGCGCCACGCTCGATGGCCAGCGCGCTGATCTGCCCGGCCAGCATTTTCTGGGTCTGCCCCAGTATTTCGCCCATGCGTCCTGCCATTCGTTCCTTGATGTACTCGCGTTCGCGCGAATTGCTTTCTTCCTGTTGGGCCAGCAGGTGGCGGATTTCTTCGACCTCACCAGCCTTGCGAATGGCAGGAATGTTCAGGTCTCCGACCTGATCCCCGGCCTGCAAATCTTCCAGCAGTTGGTCATCCCGCAGGCGCAAACGGCCGAGCAACGCCGAAGCAGCTTCGGCCACTTCTTTCTTGTCCGGCTGCCCCAGGCAGACCTGGCGGATGATCATTTGCCCAAACCGTGCGGCGCAATAGGTCAGAATTTTACCGGCCGGGTAGACCAGCGAAGCGGCAGCCAGCGAGCTGTAGGCGCGCCGCCGGCCCTGAAATTCTTCCATCAAGACGCTGACGTTGGCATTAAAGCCACGGATCGCGCCGCCAATCGAAGATCCGGTATCCAGGAAGATCGCGGCAGCCAGCATGTTGAAAATATCATTCTGGGCGTGCAGGCGATTGCCAGCCTGGTTGCCCAATTCCAGCACGAAATTCATATCAAAAGGTGGAGCCTGCACGTTGAGCGCCGCGCCTTCCGGGTAAGTTACCCGCCAGACTGGGTTTTCGAGCAAATAATTGCTCTCCTTGAACCAGGCGTAGGTGTTGGCGCGGATGCGCTCGCGCTGGATGGGGGTCTCGTTCTTGATGGCTTTATCCATGATCGAGGGCAATAACGCGATTGACATGACGGTGGGGTTGCTTTCACGCAGGAAATGGCGGCATAAATAGGCCAGGTCGAAGGACATCGAACTGCCCGTCCCGCCGCAGGTCGAGAAAATGATCACCACGCGCACCCCACCGCGCTCGACAACGAACTTCATGCCATCGCGGCTCATGCCTTCGGTGGCGTCAATATTGTCGATCTGCAGGATGGATTCTGTCGCCAGGCGCAGCTTGTCCACAAAGGCTGCGCCGGAATTGCGGTCGTTATACATGCGGAAGAGCGCCAGCCGCCCGACCGGGCGCATCTGCCCGGTGCCGCGATGGATAAATCCGGCTTTGAGACGTGAATCGCGGTTCCACCAGGCCTTGATGGTCGGGAAGTTGTTCAGGTTGGCCAGCACTGCGTCGCCGTTGAAACCCACCAGTTCTGCGCGCTCGGCATTGGAAAACCAGGGTGCGATCTCCGGGTCGATGGTGGTATCAGCATCCACCCATAAAAAGCGCAGGATGGGAATATCGCCATAGGCGCGGCGTAATAATTCCTTGAGCCGCCAGCCGATTTGCCCGGAACTGGTGCCGAGCAGCAGGAATAGAGTTGGTTCAAAACGGATTTCAGTTGCCATCGTTGTCTCCTTTTGTCGTTGTCATCGCGATCTGCGCATTTTGCGGCGTGGCGATCTACTTTCGATCATGGCAGTTACTTTGTGCTTGTCTACTTCCCTGAGTCGCTCAGGTACTGAAAGTTAAGCCCGCCCATCTGAAAGACTTCTCCGTGCGTAAGAGGCGTGCGGACGCGAATGGTTGCATAGGCTCTGCGCACGACCCCCAGCGGCTGCAGGCTTACCAGTGCGCAGCCCTCGGCTTTCTCAGCCAGCAGCAAGGCATGCTGGCTGTCCAGCTGACTCTTCGGGAAAGACAGGTCGCAGTCCGCCTGGCTGCCGATGCTGAGACGAGCTTTGGCAAGGGCGGTCAGATCACACTCCCGGGCAAGCCCAAGCACTTGGCCTTCAGTCCACCAACGCAAGGTGCCGCTGACCAGCGCCGGCTTTGAAGTTCGGCGGCCTTGCCGCGCCAGCAGCACACCCGCCAGGGCCAGAACAAACAAGCCACCTGCGCCCCAGGTCAGCGGCGCCTGACAGCGCACCCAGAAGGATGGGATAACAAATTCAAGCTCAATCATCCCGGATTGCGCGGGTGTCTGCGGTGCGCCCATCACCCGCAAATTAGCGCGGTACTTGCCAGTCAGCGGGCTGCTTCGGGATGGCAGCAGTTCCAGCGCCAGGCTTTGTTTTCCCGGACGAAGCGGGATCCTTTCCGGGCGCAGCACAAATCCGGGCAGACTTTCCAGGGCAAAGACAGCCGCATCCACCTGCAAGCTGGTCACAGGCAGCCAGATCAGCACCTTATTCACGCCACCCCAGCAACTGGAAACCACCTCCACATCGGGCTTTTCTGCTATCAGGCTGCGCACCATCTGAATATCAAACTCGCCGCGCGCCGCATCCCAGAAAGGTGCACCCCGGTAGCTGGCGCTGCGGGTTTCGACCTGGATCGTATGGCGGCCATTTTCAACCGGCAGAAACTGCCCGGTGTATGACCCTTGCGATTCTGCGAGCTGTACTTCGAGCTTATGCCCCGACGGTGTCTCGACTTGCGCGATGATCTGTCCGGCCCCCAGACCGCCCGGATTGTCAGCTTTGAGATGCACCCGTATCGGCACTGGTTGCCCGCGCACAGCCTGGCTACCCAGTGGAGCATCCAAAACCAGCTCCGGAAACGCAGCCACATCCACACTCGCGGTT
>JBBRWF010000041.1:0-15252 GCA_038249405.1 Anaerolineales bacterium | reverse complement strand
ATCCATGATGGTGGTCATGAACAGTGCAGCGCGAAACGGTAAGAAAGTACCATCGCCCACAACCGACAACATCAACTGCACATCCTGCGAAATATTCACATTATTGCCGATGATACAGTTCTCAATCACCGCACCTGCACCGATGGTCACATTATCGCCAATGGTGGTTGGGCCGTGAATCACTGCGTGCGGGTCGATGACCACGTTTTTGCCAATCTTTACCAGTTTGGAACATTCAAGCAACTGACGGCCTTCATATAGGGCTGTCAAAATGAGATCAAGCTTAAATCCCAAGTCCTTTTTGAGGCGATCTTCAAAACGCACGCCACGGCCAAACAGGCCAAAAACGCCATCCGCAATAAATACATGCGTCCAGCAATCAATCGCCATCAAGGCGCGCAATGGCACCTGATAAACCAGGTCGCCGCGCTCGCCGGCCATGTAAGAGGGCACATGGTAGTAGCCAACTTCGCGCGCCTGCATATCAATCACCAAAGGGTCTACATCGGCTTCGGGGCCGTTAGGGTAGTACCACAAGTCTACCAGGTACAGGTTTCCGGCAGGCGTATAAGATGTTGAAAGGGGCAGCGCGTGCTCGCGGAAAGCCAGATCATCCACCGAAAAAGCAGCGCGCGTTGGGCGGCCAAGCTTGACCGATTGGCTGATAAATTCCTGGATGTAAAACTCGTCGAAAAACAGGTTATCACGATAGACCATTATCGGCTCGCGCAGAAGCGGGAGGCGCGCATTGGCGGGAAGTTCCATTTCTTTGGTTACATAGGGCGCCAACAAATTACGCTGCCACAGCCAGAGCGGCACGTTCTGAATACGCAAATCGCGCGCAGGTTCATTGAATGGAGGAATGGGTCTGGGGGCCTGTAAAATGATCTTGAGCATACTCAACTCATCGGGGTTTTGTTGATAACAATTGTACAAACTGCATCACCTCTGGCAATACAGTTGGTTTCTTCTACATGGAAAAACTTTCCTCCACTCAGCCAGATCATTGCTTCTTGCAACAAGCCAACCAGCAATTGACAGGCGGCCTCATCGGAGTGACGGTCCATGCAAAGGTGGCAGCGTTCAATATGGCAGATCAAATCTGTTTCTTTGTCTTCCATGCGCAGATGTTGACCGGTATTCTTGTTCAAAACTTCTGCAAAAGCGGTGCTGCCGATCTTCAGCCTGGCATTCATGGGCATCAGGCGAAAAGCCGTCTCTGTCAACCCTAGCATGTGGCCGTACTCACGCAAGCCGTATTGAAAACAGGCGCGCCCAATTCTTAATGACACGCCGCGCCCGCCGCGCGGCCCATAAAATTCTTCGATGGCTTTTTGCATGCGGCTTGAAAAATGAGTGGGGAAATTTCGATTCTGATTATTGGCTGGATGTTGGTCGATAAATTCAGGAAATCCGGCCAGGTTCAAAACCGCATTTAACCCACTGCGCCCCAGAATTTCTTGATGCGCCTGAATGACAACCCGCCCCACCCGGTTTGGATAGTAAGAATCAAACCCGGATGTGACCATCAAGCGCTGGTCTCTTCTTGATCAAGAAAAGTCTTCAAGTTTCCCATAAAGTCCTGCGGGGTATCCAGCATCACAAAATGCTGGGCGCGTTCCCAGCGTACGATTTTGGCGTGCGGAACACCTGCAAGCAGTGGCTGCCATTCGCGAGGGCTTACGATATTATCACGGCCACCGTACATGCCCATGACCGGAATTTGAACCTGCGGAAGCATGGGACGCAAATCAGTGCGGCGCAACGAGGCAATGCTGCGTAAAAAAGACTCAACAGTTGTGCTTGAGAGATCGCGATCCATCATTTGAGAAAAACGCGGATCGGAACAGATAAAAGGAGAAGCCACTTTCATGGCGCCCTTAAATGCCCACATCATATTGAACAACATCGAGGCGATAAAACGGTATCCGGCCAGTTTGAGTGGAAATGCCAGAGAAGAACCCACAATGGGTGAGCCAATCACAACTACCTTGCGCGCCCGCTCGGGATACTGAATGGCAACCGACAGGCTAACCGTACCGCCCATGCTGTGACCAACCAGGGGCGCCTGGGCAATGCCCAGCCGTTCCATAAACTGATCGACCAAAACAACAAAATCTTGTACCGCGTATGTTTCCCTTTTTTTGCCCGATTCTCCAAATCCCCAGAAATCGAGCGCGTAGGTGCGATAATAACGGCCGAGGTAGGCCATGGTTTCTTGCCACAGGCCCCAAGAACCGAGCCAACCGTGCAGCAAGATCACTGGACGGCCACGCCCATAGACCTCATAATGAACGATGCCTTGATCAGTGGTAATAGATGACACGGCAGCTTTCGGAAAGAACTATTTGTCTCCGCCTTCCATCTCCGCCAGAATGCTGTAAAGCAGTTCGAGCAGGACGTTTTTGACGGTGGCTTTATCGGTGGCTACGCAGGGCAGCAATTTGACTTTTGAGTCGAGCCGCAGAGCATGGCGCATATCGTCCAAATCCCAGGCATCTGCAGCATCCTGTTTATTGGCAGCAACAACATAGGGTGTAGGCGCATAAGCGCGAAAGGTTTCCAGGATCGAACGACCTTCGCGAAAGGTTTCGGGACGTGTGCTGTCAACCATCACGATAAAACCCAACATGCCTTCTGATAAGATTTCCCACATGAAATCGAAACGTTTTTGACCAGGTGTACCGAATAAATACAAGACCAAGTCATCATCGACAGTGATGCGACCAAAATCCATCGCAACCGTTGTGGCCTGTTTTACCGCGCGTTCACCTTCGCCGGTGACCTTTCGCTCTGTCGCAACCACTTCAATTTCACTGACAGAACGTATAAACTGCGTTTTGCCTGCGCTAAACGGGCCAGTCACCACCATTTTGACGGTTTGCATAATAACGGTACCTCAAGAAATATTTAGATCGAACGAATGCGCGTGATCAAGCGGTTAACCAACGATTTTTGCTCTTCACGGTTTTGGACGGTGACTTGCGGACGGGCACGTTGCATGGCCTGCACAACACCTTCGGGACGAGTTATCTCAACCAGCCCGGCTTGAATCAGCCCATAAACAATGCGGCGAATTTCGATATCGCTCATTTTCGTGGCGGATGCAATTTGTTGAATGGTGTTGCGGGGATTAATATATGAAACAACCCGCCATTCTTCCACGCTCAAATTCATTTTCTGCATGGAAGTGCCGGGGCGTTGAATAAACTTGAGCGCCATTTCCAGGCTGGGGATCTCATCCTGGAGTTGTTCCCACTCGCGCAGCTGGCGTGAACCTTCAATGATCAGGTTTTCAAGATCCAGGCGCACGGTGATGCGGTCTTCCGGCGCCTGCATTTCGTTTTCAAAACGAAAAAACCCTTCCACCCAGGTAAACAAACGGCGGACCACATCGGTAAAATAGGCCTGTAACGCATTCAGGATGTCATCCTGGGTGATATATCCCGCATTGATCAGCAACAAACCCAGTTCTTTATCGCTCACCTGGGCAGCGCGTAGTTGAATGGCGCGCAGCTGCGGGGCTGTCAAGCGGTTGGAGTGATGCAAAATCACGGCCAGGCGATTGTCTTCGCGGCCAATCTGCGCAAAAGCCAACTTGCCATCCCGAAAAACAATGCGTGCAGCCTCGCCAGGACCTTCAACGATTAATGTCCCGGTCTTGTGAGCCAGGTTGATCAGGTTTAGCAATTGTGTAACTGAAAAATCGCGCAGGTTGCCCCGGAGAGCCATAAACCGCCTCAATTGATAACAGCAAATTTTAACTTTTCATCCCAACCCGATAAAAAGATGTGGTTGAAAAGTTATCACAATTAGTTATAAAAAGCCAAAATGTTAAAAATGATTATACATGCAAGGTATATATGTGTAAATATGCAGCCTGTTTTGATAATCATTTGGAAGGTGAGCCTGGAATACCCCAGGCTTGCCCCTTAAACTTCCCATCACGGCACCAGATCGCCCTGAGCTGCTTCAAGTTGCAAATCTACCCGATCAATCCTGGGCCCCAGACTGTAAACATTCATTACGAAATCTATTAAATCGCCCGGCTGCAGCACTTTATCTGCCTTCCAGCGGCGATAACCGGTAATCTGATCGCCATCGTACGCTACGGCAGCCAGCCACAGCCGGTTGGCGGGCTGAGCGTCCTGCGGGAGGAAAATCTGACCCTGCAGGCTGGCAGAAAGACCATCCCAGGCAATTTTCACCAGCACATTTCGCAAATCTGCGCGCAGATAACGCTGATCACCGGCCGGCACAAGATCTGCCGTCAGCAAACGGACCTGTACATTGCTACGCGCGCTTTGCCCGACAAATAAAGCCTGGGCAGGTAATACCTTTCCAGGAGCGAGGATATTGAGGGGTAAAATCGCATCCTGGCTGGACAGAGATTGGCCGGTATCACTCAGCAGCGTCATTTCGACTTTCACATTTTCAAGCGGGAGCTGGTTGGGGTTGCGGAGCGGCACGAGACACAACAGGCCGCCCTGAGCCAGCGTGCAGTGCGCAGTACCAATCTCAAGCGGGGCCGGGGTGGCTTGCAAACCTGAAGTAAAATCTTGCCCTTCCGCCGGAATATTCAGCTTTTGCCCAATCGACAAGGATTCCGCGACCAACCCGGGGTTGGCAGCCAGCAGCCTATCGACTGTGATATTAAAGCGCTGCGCAAGCCCGTTCAACGTGTCACCGCGCACGATAATATAAATGAAAGGGGTTGGACTGGGCACAGGAGTTAACGTGGCCCCCGCAGTGGCAGACGCGATAATGAGCGGTGTGCGCGTCTGGTAGGGCGTAAGCGCAACAGGCGGGGCAGTTTCAGGCAAGACAGGTTGAAGACCACAGCCTGCCAGCACGACCAATAACATGCAGCAGAGAGGGGAGCGCCATTTCATCTTTCATATGATACCCTTACAGGCCGCTGATTGCAAACAGGGCAGCGTAATATTTAAGTTACTTAAGTTACTTAAGATACTTGCCCCTCCCGCGGGGCTGTGCTAAACTCAATACATGCTCCCAGATTCGAACCAGCCCGAACCAACCCCAGAAGAGCGCATGCTCCAGCAGGCCCAAGAGGCCATTCACGAAGGGCAATTCGCGCACGCGCGCGATATTCTGACCAATTTATTGCGGGTTGACCAGCAAAACCCGGACTACTGGGTATGGTTAAGTGCAGGCATGGAAACCCAAAAGGAGCGCCTGTACTGCTTACAAACCGCGATTCAAATGGACCCGACAAATATCGCGGCACAGCGCGGGCTGATCTTGATGGGCGCAGTGACCCCCGACGATGCTCAAAAACCTTTCCCGTTGAATCACGCGCGTCCCTGGGAATCAAAAATCAAACTTACCGAAGACAAAGATAAACCCAGCAACCTGAAAAAAGTAACCAGCAGCGCGGGGTTCCGCCTCGGCGCTGCCATTGGTGTGGGTGCGCTGGTGTTTGTTGGTGTGCTGATTGGGGTTGGGGTGATGATCTCCAAAGGCACAGTGGTGAGAGTAGGGCTTACCGGCACCCCGCGCCCAACAGTCACACCTTACGCCACAAACAGCAATCAAAGCAGCGTGCAAACCACTGCGCTGCCATTGGCTGAATTTGTGTTAACTCCTTACACCCCGACTCCCATTTATGCCGCCACACCGCACGGAGATGCAGCCAGCGATAGTTATCGGGGTGCCATGCGCGCATACAAAGACGGTCAATGGGACATGGTGGGCATCATGATGGCGCAGGTGGCTACGGCCCAACCAGGTTCTGTAGACGCAATGTATTTTATCGGCGAAGCCAACCGTTTGAGTGGAAAATACAAGGAAGCTGTCGAAAACTACAATCGGGCGATTGAGATTAACTCAAATTTTGCGCCATCTTACCTGGGGCGAGCGCTCGCCAACCTGGCAATCAATCCCAACAGCAAAATTCTGGACGACTTGAATCAGGCAATCAACCTGGACCCCAACTATGCCGAGGCATACATGCAGCGCGGGTTATATTTTTACAACAAACGTGATTACCCAACTGCCCGTTTAGCTCTGGAACAGGCATCTGGCATGATCACGTCCCCACTGGTGGAGCTCAACCTTGCGCGGATTCTGCTGGCGCAGGGTGAAAATGAAGCAGCTCTAGCAGCCGCCAAACGTGCCAATGGTATGGATGCCACCATGTTGGATGCCTACCTGGTGCTGGGAAATGCATATCGCGCCAACGGGCAAATCGATCAGGCAGTCTATGTACTGGAAACTTACCTGAAATACCAGCCTGATAACGCCGAGGCTTTCACACTGCTTGGCGCGGCTTATGTCAGTTACGAAGATTATGACACTGCCAAAAAAGATTTACAGCAAGCTCTGCGCCTTGATAAATTTAACTGGGAAGCAAACTACTGGTACGGACAAACCAACCTGGCCTTGAAAGATTATGATTCAGCCCTGGCCAGTTTTCGCATTGCTTTGCAATACAACCCGGATTCTTTTGATGCCGGGGAAGGTTTGGCCAAAGCTTACATGGCCAAAGGTGAATTTAACAACTCTTACATCGCGATCATAAAAGTGGAGCAGTTAGCCAAAACTGAGGCAGAACGCGCCCGTTTTGTGTATATTCGCGCGCTCTCCCTGGACCAGTTAAAACAGCGGGATGCGGCCTACCGCGATTGGAACGAAATTCTGGCTCTGCCGGTTGATGCGACTACGCTCGAAATGCGCGACAAAGCCCAACTGCGCCTGGTAGAGCTGCGCTCTCCCACCCCTGAGCCGCCCACGGCAACCATAACAAGGACGCCATCACCCACTGCCACGCTCAAGCCAACAAACACGATCATTCCCACAAGTACACGTGTTCCAACTTCCACCCCTAAGAAGTAGACTGACAAGAGAGATGCCCCAGAAAAATTCTGGGGCATCTCTCTTGTGTTTGGTTACTTCTTATTCGCTGCTCTGCATTGAGGACAGGGGCATAATGCGCGCAGGTAATGCCAGTTGTAAATACCGTAATCATGCCCGTCTTCCCAAACAATAGTGATCGCGTATGAACCGGTCGGCTTGACGGTATTCAGGCGCGTAGCTGGAGAATCATCCAGCGTAAAATGGAATACTTCTGCATCTGGCTCGGCATGCATATTCTCATGCCCACCGCGACACTGGGCGCACGGACACGCAGCGCGTAACAGTGAAAATGGGTAAACACTGGTGTGACCATCGCCCCAACTGATGGTCATTTCGAGCGTGGGCCGGTTGGCGGTGATGCCGTTTGGTTTTTCGGAGTTCATGGTTTTCCTTTGTTTCTGGCGAGCAAGGCTTCAAGGCTGAGGAATGATGGTTAAATAAGTGGAGGCAGCCCAACCGGTACGCTGCTGATCGTTAATGGCTGCCAGGTAATACCAGGCATATCCATCCACATCACGTGGGCCGTCCAAAACGGTGTAAGCTTCGGTATCGAAACCCAGAAATAACTGTTTGCTATTCAAGCCCGGGTCAGAACGAATGCGGAGCCCCTGGCCTTGCGTACCTGAAATCTGAACAACTACGCCAATGCCAATCTGCCCAGGCTGGGGCGTAGAGGTGGGGGTTGGCGCATATGGGTCGAAAGTAGGGCTGGCAACCGGTGTTTGCGTGGCTGCTGGCATGGGAATAATCGTCGCTACAGCCAGCAATCCGGCTGTATCTGGAGGGGGCGGCGCAGACCATTGAATCCAGATAAAAGTCACAATCAAGAGCAAAGCAGCGACCCCAATGCCGCCTGCCAGGACACCAGGGGTAATTAAGCCGCGCCAATCAGCCTGAATATTGGTTTTCCTTTCACGAGATCTCATACTGAAAATTATACCCAGAACGGTCACGAATTGCGCCAAATTGCTTAAGTAATATATGCGACTATTCTGTAACCATTTTTTACAAACTAACAAACATCCTGAAAAAATGGCGCGGACACTGGCCGAGCAACATGAAATTGTGGCTTGCGCCGTAAATAGCCTGCTTTTTGCTCCATTCTTAAGTTCAGGACAGTCCAAACAGTACTGACCAAAATAACTCCGCGCAACCAACCAAGAAATTTTCCGTAGATGCATATGCACGAGGAGTTTTATTATCCACATCTCCCGCACACATCTACACAATTTCTGCATATTGGGAGATTATGCTTAATAAGATGAATATTTTCGGAGGATCCATATGAATTTTGCAGGCCTGAATAAATCAGGAAAGAATTACTGGCTGTTTGCCGGGCTTATACTGCTGGTTGCACTAGCCGGATTTGCCTGGCTGGTTTTAGCGCAGCCTGCAAGCAGCCCTTACCAGACATCTGTAGTACAACGCGGCAATCTGACAGCAAACGTGAGCGCCACTGGCAACGTGCGTGCTGCGCAATCTGCCACGATGATTTGGAATACCAGTGGACGAGTAACAACGGTTAACGCCAAACTTGGAGATAAGGTCAGCACAGATCAGCTTCTGGCTGCACTGGACCCCGATTCAGTTTCTCGTAACATCATCCTGGCACAAGCAGACCTGGTAAGCGCCCGGCAAAACCTGGACACCTTGCAGCAATCAAACAGCAATGGAGCCCAGGCTATGAAAGTGCTCTCGGATGCCAACCAGGCTGTTCAAGACGCGCAGGATGCTTACGATTCTCTCACACGCAAACGTGTTTCAGATCAACTTATCGAGGATACCCTTGACGAGGTTGCAAAGGCAAAAGATCAATTAAAAAGAACCGAGTGGGTTTTCGATAAGTTCTATTCGCACCTGGACAACGGGAACACCACCAAGTTGCAAATGATCGTGAGCCTGACCAATTCACGGCAAAATCTGGCCAATCTGACCGCGAAATATACATGGTACACAAGCAGCGCAACAGAAACCGTAATTGCCAAATCTCTGGCAGCTTTGAACCTGGCAAAAGCCAAACAACAGGATGCCCAAAGGGAGATGGACCGTTTTAAAGACGGGACCAATCAGGATGACCTGATCGCAGCCAGAGCCCGAGTGGCAGCCGCGCAGGCTACATTTGACCTTTCAACAATCACTGCTCCATTTAATGGAACCATTACCCAGAGCGGGCCACAGACGGGAGACCGGGTGATATCTGGTCAAACCGCTTTCCGGGTGGATGATCTCTCAAATTTGATAGTTGATCTGCAAATCTCGGAAGTGGATATCAACAACGTGGCAATCGATCAACCAGTCACAATCACTTTTGATGCAGTGCCGAATAAAAGCTATAACGGAAAGGTCGCAAAGGTTGATCTAGCCGCCAAAGCCGTGAAAGGCGCAATCAACTTTGATGTGACAGTGACTCTCACCGATGCAGATGAACAGGTGAAACCTGGCATGAGTGCGGCTGTTACGATCACGGTCAAACAAATCAGCGACAGCCTACTGGTACCCAACCGCGCTATTCGGATGGTGGACGACGGCGGGCGGGTTGTCTATGTGTTAAGGAATGGCATCCCGGTTGCCACCAGCGTTCGGATTGGTGCAACGGCAGACACAACCAGCCAGGTGGTAGGCGGCGACTTGAAGGATGGAGACTTGATCATCCTGAACCCGCCCGCTCCTACGAGTAGTGCTGCTCAAAATGCCACAGCCACACCTCAAAGATAGAATTTTTTGCACATTCATTATAAATTTGCCCACTAATACCAGGGCGCATCAAAAAGTATAGGAGAACCTCAATGAATATTGGAAATTTCTTGAAGAAATATTGGATCATCCTGATCGTGGTGATCGTTGCGGCCGGAGCAGTGTTTGTCTGGCAGAGCAACACCAAAGCTGCCAGCACCGGCGACTACCAAACCAGCGCAGCTGCGCGCGGCACATTAACCGCCAGCGTTGGCGCCACTGGCACCGTGCACGCGGGGCAGAGCGCTTCGCTTACCTGGCAAACCAGTGGGCGTGTGGAAACAGTGAGCGGAATGATCGGCACAGCTGTAAAAACCGATGAGGTGCTGGCCATGTTGCAGCAAACATCCATGTCTCAGGCTGTCATCCTGGCCGAGGCAGATCTGATCACTGCCCAAAAGAACCTGGCTGACCTGATGGTCTCCACCACTAACCTGGCAAAAGCCGAGCAAGACCTGGCAAATGCCAACCAGGCCGTTGATGATTATCAGACTAAAGTGGACAGCATTACCTTCCCACGGTCTAGCGAGAACCTGGTGCAGCAAACCCAGGCCAATATAGATCTGGCAAAACGCGACCTGGCGCGCGCTGAAGACAATTACAAGGTGTATGCGAAGAAACCGGATGGCGACTCCACTAAGGCGCAGGCTCTTCTAACGTTGACAAATGCCCGCCAGAGATTAACCGACCTGACCAATAAGTACAACTGGTACACTGGCAAGGCCACCAACCTGGATGCAGAAAAATACCGGGCTGACCTGGCAGTTGCCCTGGGCCAACAGGCTGATGCCCAACGTGAAGTGGACCGACTGAAGAACGGCCCAAGCGCCGATGATATTGCCGCCGCCAAAGCACGTGTTGCAGCTGCACAGTCAACGATTAACCAGTCCAAAGTTATCGCACCGTTTGATGGCGTTATCACGCAGGCTGAACCAACCACCGGGGATCTGGTTTCCCCCGGCACACTGGCATACCGCATGGATGATCTCGCTCACCTGCTGGTTGACTTGCAAATCTCGGAAGTGGATATTAACAATGTCACTGTTGACCAACCTGTAACGGTAACGCTGGATGCGGTGCAGGGCAAATCTTATACCGGACGGGTCTCCCACATCAGCCAGGCGGGTGATGCCAGCGGCAGCGGTGTAAATTTCACGGTGACAGTTGAATTGACCGAAAGCGATGCGCTGGTTAAACCCGGCATGACCGCCGCCGTCAATATCACAGTAAAGGAACTGAAGGATGCTTTGCTGGTTCCCAATCGTGCGGTGCGCCAGGTCAACGGCAAACGTGTCGTCTATATCCTGCAAAATAATCTGCCAGTTTCTGTGGAAATCCGTCTGGGAGCCACTTCAGATTCGAACAGCGAAGTGGTGGGCGGCAACCTAAAGGAAGGCGACCTGATCATTTTGAACCCACCATCTGCGGGCTTTGGCCCCGGTGGCGGCGGCCTCTTCGGTGGATAAGCGAGTTACTATGAGCGAACCTGTTATTGTTGCTGAAAACCTGTTTAAAACCTACAAGATGGGTGATATTGAGGTCAATGCCCTGCGCGGTTTGACCTCAACAATCTATCGCAATGAAGTAGTTTCCATTATGGGCCCTTCCGGCTCAGGAAAATCGACCCTGATGAATATTCTGGGCTGCCTCGACCGTCCAACTTCGGGTTCGTACACATTGGATGGCGAATCGGTGGCGGGGATGACGGATGATCAACTGGCAGATATCCGCAACCGCAAGGTTGGGTTCATCTTTCAGAGTTTCAACCTGCTCTCGCGCGCGACAGCCCTTTCAAATGTTGAACTACCATTGCGATACTCTGGCAGAACTGAAGGCCGCAAAGAACGCGCCCGCCAATCTCTGGAGGCGGTGGGGCTTAAAGACCGCATGAACCATAAACCTTATGAACTCTCGGGCGGTCAGCAACAGCGCGTTGCGATAGCACGGGCGCTCGTCAATGACCCGGCCATCATTATGGCGGATGAACCGACCGGCAACCTGGATTCAAAAGTTGGACAAGAGATCATAGATCTGCTGTTGAACCTGAACCGCGAGGTTGGCACCACCCTGATTATTGTTACCCACGACCCAAAAGTTGCCGCGCAAACCCAGCGCATCATCCGCATCCGTGATGGGATGGTGGATACGGAGAACGAATGAAGCTGACACAAATCCTTATTGAAGCTCTTGAAAGCCTGAACAGCAACAAAATGCGCTCAGGATTGACCATTCTGGGTATTGTTATTGGTGTTGCCGCCGTTATCGCCATGCTGGCAGTCGGGCAGGGCGCGCAAGACTCGATCACCGGGTCGATCAACGGGATTGGAACCAACGTGCTATTCGTCTTTTCTGGCAACCAGATGGGCGGACAGGGACGCAACCAGAACGCCAGCCGCAACATAAAACCGCTAACCATGAACGACGCCCTGGCGATTAATGACAAGTTTGCGGCGCCCTCCGTGGCTGCGGTTGCGCCTGTGCTGCAGGGCAACAGCGAGGCGTCGGCGCAGGGTCAGACCACCAACACCACGGTCAACGGTGTCACCGCGTCTTATGGTGAGGTGCGCAACGAAAAAGTAAGTGAAGGCGAGTTCATTAATAACGAACAGTACCTGGGGCATGCCTCTGTGGCTGTGCTTGGCACCGATCTGGCTGACAAGCTCTTCGGGCGCAAAGACGGCCTGGTTGGTGAAACCATCCGCATTGCCGGGCAGCCCTTCCGCGTGATTGGTGTGCTGGAAAGCAAAGGCGGCTCAGCCTTTGGTAATGCCGACAACCAGGTGGTCATACCGCTCACTACTGCACGCGACCGCGTGGTACGCCGCAGCAGTGACAACATCGATATCATTTTTGTGCAGGCCACGAGCGCCGAGGCAACCTCGCAAGCGGCGGAAGAGGTTAAACAGATCTTGCAAACCCGCCACAACATTCCGGTGGGTGGCGATAATGATTTCACCGTATATACGCAACAGGACATGCTGCAAACTGCATCTTCCATCACTGGCATTCTGACCGTCTTCCTGGGCGGAATCGCAGGTATTTCCTTACTGGTAGGCGGTATTGGTATTATGAACATTATGCTTGTCTCGGTATCGGAGCGTACGCGTGAGATTGGCCTGCGCAAAGCGCTTGGCGCGCGCAAGCGGGACATCCTGACCCAATTTCTGGCTGAATCGTCCCTGCTCAGTTTACTGGGCGGCATCATCGGGATTATGTTGGGGTGGTTGATCGCCTTCATCGTTGGCAAGGTGGCAGTGGCGACTGGCAATGCTTTTAGTCCTTCCATCACCCTCAGTTCAGTACTGCTGGCAACACTCTTCTCGGCAGCGATCGGCATGTTCTTTGGCATTTACCCCGCCAACCGCGCGGCCAGCCTGCAGCCGGTGGAAGCCCTGCGTTACGAATAAGCCACCCAGATTAAATAGAGCAGCTTTCGAAACAACCGATGCCTAAAAAAATCCTCGTCATAGATGATGAACCTAAGATAGTCGAAATCTGCCGAGACTACCTGATCGCCGCTGGCTTTGAGGTGGTTTCGGCAGGCGATGGACTCAAAGGCCTGGCATCCGCAAGGCGTGATAAACCTGATCTGGTAGTACTGGATTTAATGATGCCTGGCATGGATGGTCTGGATGTATGCCGCGCGCTGCGCCGTGAAGGAAATACCCCCATTATCATGCTGACGGCGCGGGTAGAAGAAAGTGACAAACTGGTTGGCCTGGAGCTTGGCGCGGACGATTACATCACCAAGCCTTTCAGCCCACGTGAACTGGTGGCGCGCGTGCGTGTGGTATTGCGACGCGCTGGCGGCGACCCATTCAGCGAAATTATTCGCGTGGATGAAGTTACCATCGACCGGAGCCGCTACGAAGCCTGTCTGCCCGATAAAACCATCATCCTGACCCCGACCGAGTTTGAAATTCTGGCCACGTTGATGAGCCAGCCGGGGCGAATTTTCTCACGCGCACAGTTGCTGACCGCTGTGCACGGAATTGCCTTTGAAAGTTACGAGCGCGCCATTGACTCGCACATTCGCAATCTGCGGCGCAAACTGGAAACTGAAGATGGCGAGGCGCGTTACATTATCACGGTGCACGGTGTAGGCTACAAGTTTGATGGCTGAATTGAAAACTGAGACAAGCGAACAACATACCATCCGCCCCATCCAAACGCGCCTGTTTGTATTGCTGCTGCGAGCCTTCACTACGGCGGTGCTTTTCTTCGCCGTTTTCATACTGGCAGCAATGGCCTATTTCCTGATTTACCCATCCAGTTACAATCCCATCGACCGGTTACCCATCGTCACCCGCCTAGAAACCTTTTACCTGATAAAAAGCAACTGGCAAGGCGTAGAAACGCTGCCCCAAAACGATTATGCATCCGATTATCACCGATTCTGGCTCAGAACAATCTTACTCGATGAGCAGGGAAAGGTTGTGCTCGATCACGGCAGTATCCAGACCAGCCTGATCGGCACAAACTATGCGCGCATAGCCGGGGACACAGCCATTCCGATCCTTGTTCAAGAAAAAGCGGTTGCCACCCTGCTTTTGGATAGTTCATTCTTCCCCATTCAGAGGCAGCTCTCGCTCGATTTCTTATGGCCGATTGGAGCAATTTCGTTTTTCATGGCCATCCCCACTATCATAATGGGGCTGTTCCTGATGCGCCGCTTTGTGACACCGCTGGCTGAAGTGATCGCCGCCGCGCGTGCGGTGGCCGGCGGGGATCTCTCATCGCGCGTACGCGCCTCAGGCCCGGATGATCTACGCGCGCTTTCGGACAGCTTCAATCACATGGCTGCGTCGCTCGAACAGAGCGACAATGAGCGCCGCAATATGCTGGCTGATATCGCCCACGAACTGCGCACGCCTTTAACGGTTATGAGAGGGCGCTTAGAGGGCATTGTGGATGGAGTTTACGCTGCCACCCCGGAGCAAATCAGCCCGGCGCTGGAAGAGACTTACCTGCTGGAGAGGCTGGTGGAGGATCTGCGGCTGCTGACCCTGGCCGAAGCACGCCAGCTGCATATCGAGCATAGGGATGTGGATCTGAATGATACGGCTTCGCATATCTTCGACCTATTCCAGGCCGAAGCCGAAGAAAAACAAATTACACTGACCATAGAGCTTTGCCCATCAGAGGCTGCGGCTGTACTCGACCCGCAGCGCATTGAACAGGTGGTTGGTAACCTGGTGAGTAATGCTTTGCGATACACATCAGAAGGCGGCAGTGTGCAGATTGTTGTGGAGAAATCCAACAATCAGGTCAGCCTTTCGGTCAGAGACAACGGCCGCGGTGTACCAGCGGAAGATCTGGACAATATCTTTGTGCGCTTCTGGCGCGGAGAACGTTCGCGCTCACGCGCATCTGGCGGCGCCGGGCTGGGTCTGGCGATTGCGCGCCAACTTGTGGAAGCCCAGGGCGGCCATATCCAGGCGGCCAACCGGGCTGAAGGCGGGCTGGATATCTCGATTCACTTCCCAACAAAGTCATAGCACCAGACTATATCCGCCATTCGGTCTTAGCAGCCATTACTAAATCATCAATTGTATTCACTCACGGCCAGGTTAACCGTCACATAGTAACCATCCTCCCGGGCCCCTTCCAAAATCGGAAGGGGGAGGAATAGGCTTTTTATGT
>JBBRWF010000040.1:0-15279 GCA_038249405.1 Anaerolineales bacterium | reverse complement strand
CGTTCAGCATAAATTTTCCGCAAGCCTTCACGGAAAAGTGGGTTTGCCGAAACTATCAGTACGAGACGAGGCGAAATAGGGGCATCTGGCATCAATATTACTCTCACATTAATTCAATATGAAACAATATTAATTTACCAAAATAACTCTTTTTTGTCATCGACATGAACGTAATGTTAGGGGGATTTCGAATCAAAAAGCGGGTGATTTTGGAATCACCCGCTTTTTGATTCAATCATAGGTAGATTGATAAAGGACTAAATTAAATCCATCTGGGCGGCGCGGGCAACCGCCTCGGCGCGATTGTTGACTTCCATTTTTTCCAAAATATGGCGAATATGGGTTTTGACGGTATTTTCGGAAATAAATAAAACGCCAGCGATTTGGGCTGTGGTCTGTCCGCGCGCCAAACACTTAAGCACCTCCACCTCGCGCTCGCTCAGCAATCCGCGATTACGATCTGTTTGCGAACGACGAACTGCCTGTAGAACTTTGTAGGTTATCTCTGGGGATAGTACGGAATTACCTGAGATAACCTGCAAGATTGTGTTGTGCAGCGTTTCAGGTTCTGTATTCTTCAGTACATACCCATTGGCGCCAGTGACAATGGCCCCAATGAGATCTTCATCATTCTGCGATATGGTCAGCATTAACACTTTCTGCTCAGGGTACAATTTTCGGATCGCGCCCAGCGTTTGAATTCCATCGAGAACGGGCATATTTATATCCAGCAACACAATATCAGGCCGGGTGGTTTCAATGATTGGCAGGGCATCCTGTCCATTGGATGCTTCTCCAACCACCTGGAAATCAACCATTTCATCCAGCAGGCTGACCAAACCACGCCTAAAGAGACTGTGATCATCCACTACAACAAGTCGGATGCGGCTCATATCTTCTCCTTAATTTCCGCAGGTAAGCGTAAAGATATTACTGTTCCCGCACCGACCTGGCTTGTGATCTGAAATTCCGCTCCAATACTCTCAGCGCGTTCGCGCATTCCTAACAAACCATATCGGGAGTTACCATCCACGCTGTCAGGAGTGAAGCCACAGCCATCATCACGAACCTGGAGTAATACCGTATTGCTATCCTGATATCCAACAATATTGACAGTACGAGCGCCAGCATGTTTGCGAATATTACTGAGCGCTTCCTGAACAATACGGATGAGCTGAGCCTGTATGTTTGCAGGGTATTCGTTGGAAAACTCTGAGACTGAAACACTAACTTTTTGAGATGTGGCCTGTTCGTAATCCGCCGCAACCTGACCAATCCAATCGCGCAAACGAGTGGAAGGCATGCGCCTCAAATTGTCGATGGCCTGCCGGGCATCGACATAAGCATCGGAAAGCGTGCGGTAATTCGCCTGGAGCATGGCCGTCAGTTTTTCATTTTCGCCGCGCACCAGATACCCTTGCATCTGTGATGACTGGATTTTTAGAAAAGCCAGGGTTTGAGCAAGACCATCATGAATTTCGCGCGCCAGACGAGTGCGTTCATCCACAACAGCCTGATACTCAACTTGCGCCATCAGACGTTTGTTCTGGATGAGCAGCGCCGCCTGACCAGCCAAGGTCTCAAGCAGGACTTGATGGCGCTGGGCAAACGCTTGATTTGAATTTGAGCCCAACACCAGCACACCTGCGGGATCGTCCCCTCGCCAGACCAGAGGTACAGCCAGCACCGCCTTCCACTTTTCACGTTTGTCCAGCATTACATTTTCCAGGGATAAGCTCTGACTTGAAGCAAGCACGCTTTTCCAGATTCCTTCCAGAAAAGGCAGATCTGGGATGAGGCTATTTGAGCTATTTGTGCTTCTTGCGCGTGTAAAAACCTGCGGCTCCGGGTTGGTTTGTCCAGGAACCCCGGCTGGCAAGTAGAGAATGGCAAAATCCACATCCAGAGCTTGTTGGACATTTTCCAACAGGCTGTTCAGCAGAATTGATAAATCAGATTTTGTAGTGGTGGCTGTTTGAAGATACAAAAGCGAGGCGATCTCTTGATCACGAGTGAATTGATTTTCGAGAGCCCGTCCGGCTGAATCTAGTATTTCAGTAAAATAATTTATCGTATCGGTTTTCGGTTGCGTTTCGTGATCATAATAAAAATTGAATACGCCCACCTGGCGATCCATATTGAGTAAAGGAAAACATTGAACCTGCACATTTGAACTGGTGCTTGCTGTGAGCAACACACAATTGGAATCACCATGCAAAGCATGACAGTTTTTGCAAGTCTGACGGGTTTCCGGCAAAGAAAGCCTTTGCTCCCAGGATTGAAGAGCAAGGGTGGGAACCTTGCCATACACTAACGCTGGTAGTGATTGCCCCCATTCATCATAGGGAACAAAGGAGACACCATTAACCCCTAAAAATTCAACGCCAACTTGCATGGTTGCTTCGAGAATTTCTTTGGCTGTGCGCGCTTCAAGAAATTTTTGCTGCACCTTCAATAAAGACTGGGCCTGCGTACGGGACTGATCCAACTGGACGCGAATATCGGCAACCTGCTGACCGGCTGAGGCGCGGCGTAAGGAAAGACGCAGCCAAAATTCCAGGACCGCAGTAAGGAGAGCAGAAATCGCCAAGGCAACAAGACCTGAAACCCAGAGACTCCAGGAAGCAACACTGAGAAAGCTAAAACCAAAAACCAAAATCAGCGCTGCAAAAGTTGCCCAACGCACCCGCAAAAGCTCCCTGTCGTCCATGACTTCAGGTTATTCCTTCACCGCAGACAACACTTCGACACTATGGCTGGCGGGTTTCACATCAGAAAAAACCTTTTTAATCCGGCCTTCCGGGTCGATCACGAATGTTGTGCGTGAAACACCCATGTATTCGCGTCCCATGAATTTCTTTTTTCCCCAAACATTGTAGGCCTCAGAAACAGTATGCTCATCATCGGCAAGCAGCGGAAATGGCAGCTGGAATTTTTGTTTGAATTTGGCATGGGATTTAGGAGAATCAGGACTTATTCCCAGGATGGTAACACCAGCCTCAATATAAGCAGAGTAATCATCCCTAAAATTACAAGCTTCGGTCGTGCAGCCTGGTGTATCATCCTTGGGATAAAAATATAAAACAATGGTCTGGCCGCGATAGTCAGATAGGCGGCGTGTGGCGCCTGAATCATCTGACAAAACGAAATCTGGTGCAGATATTCCAGCTGTTATCGACATAAAAATAATTCTCCTGATAAAAAATCGATTCGATTCAAGATTATGAACTGACGCGAACCAGAATGGCGTTTTTTAAGATTTGCAATTTTATTATAACCGCCTTTCATTGGTCAATTTGGTGGTCGGAGTTGTTTGTATCAATATGATTTTGCTGTTCAAAAATGCAAGGCTAAATTTAACGCACCTATAACACGTTTAAAAAAAAGGCACCCGCACGATTTATTCATGCGGGGCTTCTTTCAAAATTTTTAACCACGCAAGTTCATAATAGCCCGGATTTATGCAAGGCGGTTTCAAGAGCATCGACAGTGACAGGCTTCAGCAAAAATTCAGATGCGCCGTTCAGCATTGCTTGTTGTCGTGTTTGCGGCTGATCATCAGATGTACAAATAAAGACAGGCACTTTGTAGAGATGTGGCTCGCGACCAATAAAACTTAAAATTTCAAAGCCGCTTATTCCTGGCATATTAATATCCAAAAATATCATATCAGGCTTTTCGATACGCAGGATCGCCATAGCAGGTCCGGGACCATAAGCCGCGCGAGCCTCTATTCCCAACACTTGTAATAAGCGCACCATCGAATCGGCGGTAGCGCGATTATCATCCACAATCAGTGCTTTATGCATTTCAAACCTCGGCGATGAGTTTTCCCATGATAGATGTATCATATCCTGGGAGCAAATTTACGGCCATCTGGAATTCTTTTGAGTGAAGCAGGTCAAACAGGGGAGCCATCAGCGGTGATCCGGCAAAAACCTCAGGAATTATCAGATCGTACCGTTCCAGGTAAAGCGGAATAAAATCCAAATCCAGCGCCTTTGCTGCGGCCGGAATACCCATACCACAATCTGCACGACCAGATGATACCGCTGCGGCTACACCCAGATGGGTGTATTCCTCATCATCATAGCCCTTCACATCAGAAGTGTCTATCCCCATTAAGTTCAGGTGATAATCAAGTAGAACCCGCGTTCCAGCACCGCGCTGCCGGTTAATAAAAGTCAGGTTGCCGGAAAGGTCGCTTAGTGAACGAATATCTTTGGGGTTGCCGCGCCGCACAATCAAACCCTGTTCGCGATGAACAAACCCGACAACGCGGACTGGCACATCTGGTAGATATTCGCGGATATAACGCAAGTTGTACTCACCTGTGATGGGATCCAACAGATGCGAACCAGCCAAATGCGCCTCACCGCGCCGTAAAGCAACCAGACCAGCCTGAGAACCGACATTGGCTGAGACAATCCGGCGATCATATCTTGAAAGGAACTGCGCCATAAGGTCCAGAATGACATCGTGCGACCCGATACAGAAAATAGTCTGGTCAATTTCAGCGCGGGAATGCATCAAGCGGACATTTACCGTCTCGCCCGCCTCCACACCCTGTACGCCCCTGGGAAGCACAACAAGCCCATCCGCACGCACAAGAGAGGTTATGACGCCCGCACCGCGTGAAATCGGCGCAGCAAGCATCCTGTCTCCAACCTGCCCAACCACCACACGCAAATAATCATCATCCCCTGCAGGAGAAACTGTTTTGCGCGTCATCTGGGCTGGCATTTGAGGAAGCTCTAGTGGGCGACGGCCCAACCAGCGGGCAATCAATGGTTCCACAAAAATATCCACAGTTAGTGCAGCTGAAACTGGATAACCTGGAACACCTATGATTGGAATGCGCGTCCCCACTTCTGGATTGGTGGATGAATTGTCTCCGCGCCTGACCATGCCCAAAATCACCGGGTGACCAGGACGGACCGCAACACCATGCACAAGCAATTGGCCCAACTTTTCCACCACCCGGGAAGAAAAATCTTCGCTGCCGGCAGATGACCCGGCATTTAGTAAAACCAGATCGCACATCCTGGCCGCATCAAGGACACGGTCACAGATTGCGTCAAAATCATCAATTGTGATCGGGAAACGCACAGGCTCAGCACCCATTGCTTTCACCTGCGCAGCCATCACTAATGAGTTATATTCCAAAATATCACCGGCACGCAATTCGGCACCAATCGGCACCAATTCCGTGCCAGTTGGGAGAATTCCAACCCGCGGACGGCGTGCAACCTTTATGGAAACATGCCCGGATGCCGCCACCGCGCCCAAATCATATGGGCGTAATGTGTGACCAGCAGGGAGAACAAGCTGAGTAGCAACAATATCCTCACCCAGGGGACGCACATGGCTCCAGGGAACCACAGCGGCCCGAATACGGATGGAATCCGGCTTGCGAGAGTCCGGGGAGATTTGGCCATCTGATGTTAAAGGTTCAACGTTTTCAATCGGGATAACAGCATTTGCCCAATCTGGCAAAGGATCGCCAGTGTCCACATACCTGGCATTTTCCCCAATGGAAAGCAGCACAGGTTTAGATGGCATAGCGCCAGCGCTTGATTCTGCGCGAATGGAAAAACCATCCATCGCACTGGCGTGATAATGAGGTGATGACTTGATTGCCCAGACAGGCTCAGCCAAAATACGGCCGAGGGCGTTCTCATCGAGAGGAATTGTTTCCACGCTCAAAACACGCCACAAATCATCTGCGCGCAGGGCGTTTTCCAGATGGACTTTTGCATCAGCCAGGGGAATATCATGGAGGTATACAGACATATTTTTATTATAACTGCGCTTGCTTTAAAAACCAGCGGGTTAAGGTAAAAATATTCAATTTAAGGTTGGGATATGGGGCGCGTATAGAACGAAGATGGGCGTGTACGCCCGCCTGTAATAGGCCAAAACACGTTCTGGTCAGAGTATAGAATAGGAATTTCTTCATAATCAGTCGGGATGCCAGCCCAAATTCCACCAGGCCTGTCTAGAACAATAACTTCAAACTTGCGCATTTTGAATGCAGTATCAATTTCAGCGGTAAGCATATTCCAGACAACAGTATCCTGAAGGCCAAAATTACCTCGAATCTCTTGAAGAGCAATCAGATGGACAAAGGTTTTCTTCCCTGCCAGAATGGCAAGAGCGTTGTGGTTCGGGATGAGAACATCTCCATCCACTTGCCGTAAGCGCTCCACAAGGGCCTGTCCAGCTTGCAGATCGGCAGAAGTGGGAATCTGAGAAATAGGATTATAGAAAAACACAATAAATTGTGCCACACACAGCGTGTAAAGCAAGGCTACCCCGTACGGCTGACGAGACAATGTGAATTTTTCCAGAATCCGGGGTAAATTGAAGCCAAACAAGATGGATAACGCGCCATAGAAGGGCATGTAATTATTTTTGAAACTACCGGGATTCAGACTTGCAAAGATTGAGGTTGCCAGCATACCCAGAGCAAACACCGTCCAAAGACCTTCTTTGCCCTTGAGTATTGCAACAGGGGAGGCCAAAGGACGAGCGAAGCCAATAATCCCCGCAATACAAACAGGGTAAAACAACAATATCGGCTGACCAATGTAAGCAATCCCCAACTCAGGCAGCCTATGCAATCCGGGTAATGTAAAAATGTAATACCAGAACCAGCCAGCCGAACGAGTATTTTCGATCCAGATCCAGGCAGATGAGCAAAAAGCCAAAGTGAGGCCAGCCAACAAAGCTATTTTGGGCTGGCGAAATAATAAAACAAACACAAGCAGCCCAATCACCATAAAAACAGCAGTCTGCTTGGTAAAAAAAGCACAGGTAAATAAGAAACCCGCCAGCAAGCTGCTCTGCCATGAGGCTCTTTCCAAAGCAGCTGTCGCGGCAATTAACAGAAACACAAAGAGCATGTCCACACGAGAAATGTCAAACCAGGCGCCACCTATTTGAAAAGTGGCTGCAAAAAAACCTGTTGCTATAAAAGCCCAATATTTAGAATTGGCCTGGCGGCGAACAATCTGAAATATCAACAGTGCAATTCCCAGGGATGCTGACAGGGATACAAGTCGAAGCGGCAGGAAGCCTGTCAGCGATGTGATTTTCGCGAGCAAAGCGGAGAGATAAAAATAAAGCGGCGGATAAATATAAGGGATATATTCCAATCCGGGGGCAACATAAAGCGCTTTGCCACCCAGTAAGCGCATAACCTGTACCAGTGAGCCGCCTTCCATCCACTCCAGATCAAAAGGATAGGCTATGCGCGAATAGATGACGATGAGCGCAATTGCACAAAACCAGAATGATAGAGCAAATAATAAAACACGAAAGACCGAAGTACTGGCGGTCTTTTTTGATTGCAGGGATGTTGACGGAATACTCATTTGTTTTTTTTCTTCAAATGCCGAGCTCAAACCATCAAAAACACATCCACCATTTCCCCGGCAGCAATACCATTCGCATCCTGATGAATCTTGATAAGCCCATGAGCGGCGGCAAGACTAAAAATAAGGTTCGATTTTCCAAAAACAGGCTCGGCCAGCCAGCCAGCCGCAGTGACGATAAGACGTACTGGTTGCCAATCTTCGCGGCCTGCCTGTGATGGCAGGTTAACTGTCAAACACGCCCGAACCGCAGGTTTTGGGATGTTATTACCCAGGCCTAACAAGCTCTCAATGAGCGGCACAACTAACAGGTAACCATTTACCAGTGCGCTGACCGGGTTGCCCGGCAGGCCTATGACCGCTTTCCCTGCACTAACGCCTAAAATTGTAGGTTTTCCGGGGCGGGTATTTATGCCATGCACGAGCACACCGGGAGTACCCAGAGAGGCGATTACATCTGCGGTCATATCCCGCGTACTGGCGGAAGATCCAGCGGTGATAATGACCACATCGCACTCCGCCAAAGCCTGCGCAGCCCGGGACCTTAAGGTATCAAAATCATCAGGAATGATGCCGTAATGCAGCGCTTGCCCCCCTGCCTGATTGATCAGTGCGGCCAAAGTGTGTGAATTAATATCGCGTACTTGCCCCGGTTGCGGATTTTGATGTACGGGGATCACTTCATCACCACTGGAAAGGATGGCAACTCTGGGTTTTTCGGCTACGCGCAATTCGGTAATACCAAGCGCCATCAACCCGCCTATTTCGGCAGGCCTGAGACGTACTCCCTCTTTAATAACAACCTGATTCTCCGCAACATCTTCTCCAATGCAAATTACATTCTCGCCATCCGCAACTGCACGCTGAATTTCTATTTCCCCAGGACGCGCCAGCTGGGTGTATTCAAGCATTATGATTGCATCTGAACCTGCAGGGAGCATGCCTCCAGTATGTATCAGCGCACATTGCGCAGGCAAAAGTGTCAGCGTTGGGGCTGCGCCCATCGGAACTTCGCCAACCAGTGTCAGGTAACCGGGCAGGTTGTCGCTGGCTCCGAAAGTATCACGCGCCCGGACAGCGTAACCGTCCACAGTTGAGCGAGGAAAAGCCGGCAGCGGATGCGGCGCAGTAATATTTTCAGAAGTCACCCTGCCTAAAGCTAAATCGGTTGCAATGATTTGCGAAACTGGATGGGCAAAGAGAATATTAGAGAACAGCAGGGAACGAGCTTCGTCAGGGGGTAAAAGGATCAGAAATTCAGGCATGGGATAGTTTTTTGAATGATAAGATCAGCGCAGCCAGAAACTGAGCGCAACCAGATAGATGGATAATGCAAAAATAGCAGTGGAAGTGGCGACAAAGACCGGCCAGACCGGTTTTACACCATCTGCCAGGCCACGCATGGAATAAACCTGGTAAGCTGCCAGGGGTAAAGTTAGCAGCATCGGCCATACCAACCCAACCGGCACACCCAGAAACGGGGCAGATGCCAAAAACAGGTAGGCAGCAACTATCAACATATTATGCAGTGGAATGGTGCGTTCCCACGAGAACGAAATCAAAAAAGTACGTCGTTCGTACTTGAGATCATCTGCATAAGTTGGAAAACTCAACACAATAAAATACGTTAACGCAAATAAAAACAAAGGGATTGTGAAAATTGTCAAAAGACGATGCAGTTTGCCAAACTGGAATAAAAAAGCCAGGGTAGGTACAAGGCAGGCAATTTGAACCGCATTGGATAATTCGGCCAGGCCGCGATTAACTAGCCTGACAGGTGGAATGGCGTTTGCCAATGCCAACAGGCAGAAAAAAGCCAGAATGAGAGCAATATCAGTCTGGAAGAAACCGGAACGCTGCAATAAAAAGACCAGCACAGCCGCAACCACCAAAAAGCTGAAACTTACAGCCAGGATACGGGGTCGCAGCAGTTCCCGTTGCTGGCGAGTCTCTCCCGCAATCAGCGGCTCATTTAGAGGGCGAAAGTAGTCTGTTAACAGGTAGGATGCGGAAAGAATCAAAGCAACCAGCAAACCACCAAAAAACTGAGGCTCAGGCAATATTGTAGCACCCAGGTAGCGCGCAAGGCCAACGCCCAGCCAGTACGCCAAAAGAGCCAAGAGCAATTGAACTGGTTTGATCAAATTAAGCATGTTACGAAACAGCAGCATAGGCCTTCTCTAAAGGAAACACAAGACTGAACGTGATTAACTTGCGTTGTTGAAGAATATCATCCGCTTTCCCCGATAACTTTTCGCAGATCACGATAGTGAATTTGATTGTGCCGGTAGACCATTTTGATCATTTCGGCAAGCATTGTTTGTCCGAGATATGGATGGCGGCCGGATTTTAAAAGATCAGATTCGCTCAAAGAAGCAACCAGATCCACCATTTGAGCGCGAGTGGATTTAAAGGCATCCAACAATTCAGAAGAATTAAATTCGCGGGTTTTTTGTTGCTGGCTGGCGTTAAAACGATCAATATCAAAATCATCGCGTACGCCGGTACCACCATCGCGAATACTGGAAAATATTCCGAGGAAACCTTTTTCTGCGGTCACATAATGCGCGAGAACACTGCGAATTGTCCAGGTTTCGCCCTCTGTGTAGACTGTGGACTGCCATTGTTCAGGAGTTAATGTTGCAAAGAAGGCAGCGGTTTTTTCGCCTTCGGTCTTCAAACGCTCAGCAAGAAAAGCAGGATTCTCAGCCAATTAAACACTCCCATGCACGCAAAAAGCGAATTCTATGATTAGAGCAGAGAATAACCACCATCCACAACAATTACCTGACCAGTAATATACTCGTTTTTTAACAGGAATTCCAGCGCATCACCAATTTCATCCAGCACAGCCGGGCGAGGCAGGGGCAAACGACCAACAAGCCGCTGCCATTCATCAGGGGTAACATTATCGGAAGCCAACACAAGACCCGGCGCAATGGCATTCACGCGCACGCGGGGAGCGAAGGAGCGAGCCAAAACCCTGGTGAGCGAATCGAGCCCAGCCTTGCTGATGGTATAAGCGGGAAAACCAGTCCAGGCTTTTTGAGCAGCAATATCAGAGATACTGACAACCAGGCCACCCACGCTCATGCGCTGGTAGGCCTGCTGAGCGCAAAGGAATGGAGCACGTAAATTAAGGGCCAGGACATTGTCAAATTCAGTCGCACTTATCACTTGCGCATCGCCGCGCGGCATGACTGCCGCTGAATTAACCAGCACAGACAGACCTGATAATCGCGCATCTGGATTGGCAAGCAGCGTATCGATCTCCGCAAACAGGCGTTCAATTGCGGCCGCACTTCGCAAATCTGCCTGAAGTGGAAACACCGGAACTCCCAGTGCGCGCATTTCTGATGCTGCAGACTCAGCCTGTGCGCTGGATGTGTTGTAATGCAGCGCAATAGCATAACCCAGACTGGCAAGGCGCAGCGCGAGAGCCTTTCCTACACGTTGGGCGGCGCCGGTAATCAGTGCCAGGGCAAAAGTAGAAGAAGGTGCAGTGGAAGGCAATTGACTGGTCATGGCTTGATTGTAAAACGATTTATGGAAATCTGAGAAGGTTTGTCGACAATTTCAGTTAAGAATTAACACAAAACGCAAAAGACAGAGAGTCATTGCGTTTTGTGTTTTGTTGCTATTTAGAACATGACCGTAAGAAGGGGGATTCTTGAATTCTCGTTGGATGCTACTTCTTGAAGAAATTAGAAACAAAGAACCAAATATTAGCGGGGCGCTCGGCAAGGCGGCGCATAAAATATGGGTACCAATGGGTTCCAAATGGTACGTAAACTCGCACAGGGTAACCTTCGCGGGCCAACTGATCTTGCAAATCACGGCGAATCCCATACAACATCTGAAATTCAACCCCTGTCTTAGGCAAGCCGACCTTGGCAGCATACGATTTGGCAAAGGCTATACGTTTGTCATCGTGTGACCCGATGGCAGGAATGGGCGGAACACGACCATCCTGGCTAAGAACCGTATTTTTCGCCAGGGAAGCATCGATCAGGATGGAAGACAGGGTGTCGAAATTGGCATCAACGTCTGCTTTCTTGGGAAAGGCGACATCCGCAGGCTCCTTGTAAGCGCCCTTTACGAGACGAAAAGAAGTGCCAACCTCAACCAATTTGCGTACGTCCGCTTCAGCCCGGAACAGATAAGACTGGACAGCCATGCCTACTGTTTTTATCGTAAATCCCTTTTCCAACATTTCATAGAATAAACTGATGGTTTGATCCGTATAGGGTGTATCTTCTATATCGATTCGAATAAAATTGCCATTCTTTTTAGCGCGTTCCAAAATTCGAGAAAGATTAGCACGGCAAACATCATTATCCATGCCCATGCCAATCTGGGTCAGTTTAATCGAAACATTTGAGCGCACACTTGCCTTCTGGATTTCATCCAAGACGGAGATAATCCCATCCGCAGCCCGGTTGGCTTCATCAGGAGTGGTGGTGTGCTCCCCCAGTTGATCAAGAGTGGCATTGATCCCTTTTTCATTCAATGCTTTGACAACACGAATAGCCTCCTCAATACTTGAACCCGCGATAAAACGAGACGCGGCTTTCCAGGCAAAACTCCAGCCTGTGACCAGATTCTGGGCCCATACGGCTTTTGAGAGGTAAATCAGGAAAGAACGAAACATGTGCACCTCTTTGAGATTATAGAATTTAGTCAGGGGTTAAAACATTGTGAAATCTATCTCATTCTACATCTAAATTCAAAAGTTGGAAAAGCTGAATATGTTATACTTTCTGAAATAATAAGAGGCAAGTTATCACTGACACCACTATCGGGTGACAAATGAACCGTTTTGCAAAATATTCGTGGGGTGTACTGGGTTGGAACATGCTTGTGATCTTGTGGGGTGCAATTGTCCGCGCCACCGGATCTGGCGCTGGCTGTGGTAATCACTGGCCAAGCTGCAACGGAGCAATCATCCCTACTACTGAACGAATCCAAACCGTGATTGAATTTACGCACCGCGTGATGAGTGGCACAGCGCTCATCATGGTTTTTATCTTGTTAATATGGGGGCTGCGCAACTACGCCAAGGGCAGCCACCAACGCATAGGGTTCATAGGTTCTGCTTTTTTTATCATCCTTGAAGCTTTACTGGGCGCGGGCCTGGTGTTGTTCAAGCTGGTCGAAGGCAATTCAACCGTTTTCCGCGCCATAGCAATTGCCTTGCACTTACTGAATACCTTTATTTTGCTGGCTTTCCTGGCTTTGAACGCCTGGTGGGCTTCGGGAGGCAAGCGTCTTTCTTTCAAAAACCGAGGCCAACTACCGCTTCTGTTTGGCCTGGGATTGGCAGGCGTGGCAATTATCGGTATGAGCGGCGCTATTACAGCACTGGGTGACACATTGTTTCCATCAACATCCCTGGCAAGCACTCTTGCGGAGCAAGCCGACCAGGGCGCGCATTTCTTAATCCGGCTGCGGATTTATCACCCTATTATTGCCATCCTGGTTGGAGTTTATACCCTGTACCTGGTCAAATATCTGTATGGAAAATTCGATAATCTGACAATCAAGAAGTTGTCTATCCTTTTGGGAACGCTGATTCTGGTGCAATGGATGGCAGGTGTTTCCAATATTCTGCTACTGGCGCCAGTCTGGATGCAGGTAATCCACCTGTTCCTGGCTGATTCGGTTTGGATTGCATACATCCTACTGGCCGGGACTGTTTTTTCACAAGAATAAAGGAGCAATCGTGAGAATCGCGCGCGACACCTCTTTTATATTACGATGGGTATCCCTTTTTTTTATTGCAGCCGCATTTATCCTGGTCGTGATCGCGTTAGCGATTTATTCGCGGGAACGTGGTAATTACCCGGCTGGTATGACCATTGCAGGTGTGCCGGTTGGCGGGGTGGAGCCACAGACAGCCTCGCAACGGCTTTTGCAGATCTATAACACACCTGTGGAAATTCAATATGCTGGTGCAATCATTCAACTTGATCCGGCTGTGGCAGGTTTCCAGATTGACATTGAATCAATGCTGGCTGCTGCCGATTTGCAACGCACCGGAAGTTCTTTTTGGGGTGGATTTTGGGACTTTCTGTGGAACCGACAAACCGTAACAAATGATATTCCGTTGATTTCATCGATCAACGAAGAGCGGTTAAGCACCTATCTCAAAGATGAAATTGCTTCACGATACGATGAACCCGCAACTGCCGCCATGCCGCAACCAGGGCAGGTGACATTTGCCCCCGGGTCTCCCGGGCAGGAATTGGACGTTGCCCGCGCAATTGTAGTGATTGATGATGCGTTAAGATCCCCGGCAAACCGCACAGTATCGCTGACATTTCAGAGGACCACCCCTGGAAGACCTCCATTGAAAAATTTGGAAATTCTGGTCAAACAAATCATTGATCTGACCCCTTTTAATGGTGTTGTTGGGGTTTATTTACAGGATCTGACCACTGGCGATGAAATGCATTTTGGCTATGACCAAAATAAAGATGTGCCTGTTGACCCCGACATTGCATTTACTGCATCGAGTACTATCAAAATACCGATTCTTATATCGGTTTATAAAAACCTTGGGCCGGAGCTTGACCAGGCCACACAGGATTTGATTCTGGAAATGATCACCAAATCGGAAAATCCTGCCTCAGATGCGCTCATGAACAGGATTGATAATACAAGGGGCCCCCTGGTCGTTTCAGAGGACATGAAAGCATTGGGCTTATCAGACACTTTTCTGGCCGGATATTTTTTTGATGGTGCGCCCCTGCTGCAACGCTTTGACACGCCTGCCAACCTGCGAGCTGATGTATTCACCAGCCCGGATGCTTACAACCAGACCACCCCCTCCGAAATCGGAACCCTGCTGGTGGATTTATATCAGTGTGCCCAAACCGGGGGGGGAGGATTGGTGGCAGCTTTTCCTGATAAGATGAACCAGGCGGTTTGCCAGCAAATAATCGAATATCTTAAACGTGATCGTATTGGTGTGCTGCTTGAAGCAGGTTTGCCGGAAGGTACGCAGATTGCCCATAAGCATGGCTGGATCAGTGGACCCGATGGAATCATTCAGAACATATCGGATGCAGGCATCATTTATACTTCGGGGGGGAACTACGTTTTGACGATTTATGTTTACCACCCGGTTCAGGCTGTCTGGGAACCTATTTCTGGAATGATCGCCAAAATTTCTGAAGCCGTATATAACTACTACAACCTGGCGAAATAATTATTCCTTTGGAATACCAATAAAAATAATGCCTTCGACTACCTTCACCGGATAAGCAGGAATATCCACAACGGCTGGCATGGTCAGAGCCTTGCCAGTGCGCACGTCAAATTCGGCACCGTGGCGGGGGCAGACCACGGAATTACCATCCAGCAGTCCATCACCCAAAGGACCTTCGTCATGGGTACAAATATCTCCAATGGCGTAGTATTGCCCGGCGATATTGAAGACCACAATCGCCTTGCCGTCAATCTCAACAAACAACCTTTCGCCGTTTGCAAGATCAGCGAGACCAATCTCATAAAATTCGGCTTTTGATTCATCCTGGTGGGTATAGTTAAACATAGTACTCCTACTTATTACAGATGCAGCGCGAGATAAAAACTCCCGCCAAACAACCCGATAAAGACATTATGCCGGGCGATACGGGAGTTTGAAGTTTCTGAGTGCAGGTTGTTTTGCCCATTTACGGAGATTACTCTACGAGATCATCACTGGCAGAACCAAGACCATATACACCAGCCTTAAGAACTTTCAATGAGAGCAGGGCACATTTTAGTCTTACCGGGCCGAGTTCGATACCGAGCAGATCAAGAACATCCTGTTTTGTGAGTTGCTTTAATGATTCGAGCGGTTTTCCTATGATAGATTCCATCAACAAGTCCGCAGATGCCTGGGAAATGGCACAACCAT
>JBBRWF010000039.1:0-15298 GCA_038249405.1 Anaerolineales bacterium | reverse complement strand
CCATCGCTTCTAAAGCTGCAAACAAGCGCAGCATTTCGGGAGATTTCTTCCACAGATCGCCGTCCTCAAGCCTGCGCATCAGCCCATCTAGCTGCTGATCATTCAAGCCTTTTTCGAGGGCAAACTGTTCCCATTCTTCTGGGCGCATTTTATCGCGCCGGTCGATCAACCGGAAAACAACCGATTTCATCTCAGCCGGAATTTCCAACTCGACCAGTTGAGCATCCATCAAGCGCCGGTCGTTCACTTTGATCCGCACCTGTTTGTCTGACAAGCCTACCCGCTCAAAAAAAGTTGCACATACGGCAATTAATTCTGCGTCGGTTTCGGGACTATTCGCTCCGATAATGTCTGCATTCCACTGAAAGAACTCACGCGAGCGTCCTTTTTGCGGACGCTCATACCGCCAGAATGGACCAAATGACCACCAACGCAGCGGGATCGCCAGCTCGTTTTGCTTCTGAGCGACCATCCTGGCCAGGCTGGGTGTCAATTCGGGCCGCAGGGTGATCATATCGCCGCTGCGGTCAGGAAAAACAAAGGCCTGTTCTTTAACCAGTTCCTCGCCAGATTTTGCGGCATACAGGTCAATTGTTTCGATAAAAGGCGCATCCCATTCCTGGTAGCCAAATATTTGCGCCGCAGACCGAACTTTATCATAAATAAAATTACGCTGCGCCATTTCTTCGGGATAAAACTCTCGCGTGCCTTTTACAGAGGGAATGCTTGATTTGGATGCCATAATGTTCTGCTCCGGTGCTGTGCAAAATCAAAATTCAATCGTTGAATTTTGAAGCGGGTTTGGTATAATCCTTTGAAATGATTAGCTTTCAAGGAGAAAACCATGCAAATTAATTACCAGGAAACCAGCAAGGACCTGCTCAAACGCATTGATATTCACGAGTTGTACGGAGCCAAAAATATTGATGGCTGGAATATCGAAGTTCTTAACCCACAACCAGGCTACAAAATTTTAGATGTGGGCTGCGGAGCGGGCAAACAATGTTTCCTGTACAGTGATTATACTAAAGGTCAGGCGGATATTACAGGCGGCGACTTCTCGGAAGAACTGCTTGCCAAAGCTCGCGCAAAGCAGGCCGAGCGTGGCGATAAGAATGTCAATTTCCAATTTTTGGATTTCAACAAACCCTTCGGATTTGATGCGGACAGCTTCGACTTTGTCTCCAGTGCCTTCGCCATCTATTATGCCAGCGATTTGCAATTCACCTTCAGCGAAGCGTTTCGCGTGATCAAACCTGGCGGGCGCTTGTTCGTCACCGGTCCGCTGCCCGAAAACAAGCAGATGTTTTACGATATTATCAAAGAAGCCAGCAACCAAACCATCCCACCCATGCCGGGTTCCAGCCGGTTTAAGGGTGACATATTCAATACCATCAACGGCATTTTTTCCCATACCGAGCTGCTCAAATTTGAGAACCCATTGACTTTTCCGCAGGTGGCCCCCTTTATTGAATATGTGCGCGCCTCATTGAGCGAAGACCGCAAATTATGGACCAGCATGTTCAATGGCAAAGATGAATATGAAGCCTTGATCGCTAAAATCGAACAGATGGCAACCCGCTGGTTCGAGCGCGATGGCAAACTGGTGATGACAAAAGTCGTTGGCGGGATCCTGGCAATCAAGTAAGAAATTACCCTACCAAAATCAAAACAAAGGTGCTCATGAATTTCTTTGGCAAGCGTATTCTATTTATCGGAGCCCACCCGGATGATATTGAATTGGGCTGCGGCGCATTTCTGCACCATGTTTTGCCTTATAGTGAGGTACTTTGCCTGACTCTTTCAGATAATCAGAAAAATCCTAATCTAAAAAATGTGGTCGAAGAGCACATGGCAAGTTTCGCTGTACTCGGAGTGCCCGAAAAGTCTATCTCGATTGAAAAGTTCGAAACCCGTAAATTCCCCGAAATCCGGCAGGAAGTGCTTGAATACATGCTCAAGATGCGCAAAACCTTCCAGCCGGATATGGTTTTTGTACACACAAAATCAGACATTCACCAGGATCACAATGTTGTAACCGAGGAAGCCTTGCGCGCTTTTCGCGGCACCACTTTACTTGGTTTCGATGTTGTGCGCTCCAGCTACGGTTTTTTCCCGCATTTTCTGGTAGAAGTCACTGAAGCGGATGTGCAGGCCAAGCTGGATGCACTGGCCGAATACAAGACCTACCTGGATAAATATTATTTCGACCCGTCCCTGCTGCGCGCTACCATGGTACGCCACGGCGCGCTGGCAGAGCGCCCTTATGCCGAAGGTTTTGACATATTGCGCATCGTCGGCGAATTCAGCAAACCTGCTTAAAAAAATCCCTTCAAAACCCAATCACGGTTTTGGGGGATTTTATTGAATGGCGAAACCAGAATCGACATATAATACTAGTATGGATACCGATTGGACTGAGCAGGTCATTCTGGAGCGCTTCAAAATTGATATTCTCTTGCCAGGGAATGAAGAAGCTTACCGCGCCTGGGATAATCTGACCAACCAGGTTGTCAAGTTACACCTGCTCCCAATCCTTCCGATTAACGATACCGGCCGCCTGCTGGAAAGCAATGGTTCTGATCTGTCGGGCTTCTCACACCCGGATGTCGCTCCATACCTGGGTTATTTTGAATACGCGTCACACGGCTTCTGGGTGGAAGGTTTCCTGGATGCACCCAGCCTGCGCGATATCCTGAGTTCAATCCCCGGTCAGCCATTGCAATTAACCGAATCTCTGGTGTACCTGAAAGCGCTTTCAGCAGGCCTGGCTGCTCTTCACAGCGCTGGCTGGGCACACGCCAATCTATGTCCAGAAAACATCCGCATCACGCGCAAAGGGCGTGTACAGATTTTCGGGCTATTTTCGGCTCGCCGCCTGGGGGAAATTCCGCCTTGCGCTACAAGATACACACCCCCAGACCGGGCGCTTTCCCCGGCGTACGATGTTTACTCTCTGGGACGCATCCTTTTTGAAATGCTTGGCGGAAGTTTACCCGAACCTCTGCCGGATCTGCGCAGCCTGAATCCACGCGTGCCCGAATACCTGGCGCGCCAACTGCCTCGCGCTCTGGATGCCTACCCGAATACGCGCGTGGCTGATCCAACCGAACTATTTCAAACAGCCTGCCTGGCGTGCCGTATGGATGCCACATCCATCCCGGACCGTATTCCACTCGATTCGGCTTCAGCATTTTCACTGGGGGTTTGGGAATATCTTCCGATTCTCGAACATCCCAACAGCCCTAAAGCCAAAGTCCATCCTATCGCAGCCAGTCATGTTTTCTTGCAAAAAGGAAAAAGCGTACAGCCAAAATGGCTTTGGCCCACAATTGCAATTGCAGGTCTGGGAATAGGGCTGATCGCATGGTTTTTGATTGCCTGGTTTAAACCAACCGATGCTGCGCAGGTTGACATCCCAGGTACGCAAGCTGCAAAACCTTCAGCACCTGCTTTAATCGCCACCCAGGCGCTAAGCCCCAGCCCAACCACTTCGGATGGGCTGAACGGCAAAATCGTTTTTACCTGTACCCGCTCAGAAATAAACCAGTTGTGCCTGATCACCCCGGCGGGTGGCGAGATCACGCGCCTCACATCCGAAACAGCACAGGGCTATTACCCGGCCCTTTCGGCGGCAGGCAATCTTCTGATCTACGCCTCCAATGTTGGCGGCAGTTTTGACCTTTACCTGAAACCATTTGACACAAGCGCAGTCCCCACCCGGCTTACCACCAATGTTGGTGAAGTTGCCGCATCCGCTTTTTCACCGGATGGGTCTCAAATCATTTTTTCCAACAGCGTTAATGGCAAAATCTTCCAACTCTGGCAGGTTGGCCGGGAGGGCGGAGATGCACATCAGTTGTACAGCACAGCTGGCAATATTTCGAGCGCAGCCTGGGCACCTAATGGCCAAAATATAGCGCTTACAATCTCCAGCCTTGCCAACACTGCCTCTTATGATATTTATATCCTTAACCTGGAAACACAAAACATTGCTCAACTCACCAAAGGCGAACTATCCAATATCGGTGGCAGCGTGGATTGGTCACCGGATGGGCGCAGCCTGGTGATTTTTGCTGGCGCACCCGGAGATAAGAACATTTTCCTGGTCGATACCGTTTCGGGCCAAACCACCCAGTTAACAAGCGGCGGCAACAACGCGGCCCCGGCCTTTTCTCCAGATGGAAACTGGATTGTCTTCAACTCGCAGCGCACTGGAAATGCCGACATTTTCATCATGAAGGCCGATGGCACAGACGTGCGCCAGCTCACTACCGACCCTCAGGCAGATTGGCAGCCCAGGTGGGCAAAATAAAACCAGATTCACTTCTTGACAATTTTGACCTCCGGCATATAATTCACCCCAATCAAATAATAAAAACGTTGACGAGGACGAGTACGCTTCAAAGCGATTTTCAGAGAGCCGGGCAAAACTGATGCAAGCCAGGCAAAAGCGCAGAAGCTGAATGGACCTCCGAGTTGTGAAGGCGAAAGTCAGTCTGCCCACACCGGGCAAATTAAATCAGTAGCCGGAACCGGAAACTGCAACCGTTATCAGGGCAGAGCCACTTCAAAAGTATCGAAACAAATGATTACATTTGAGTTGGCTAAACAAAGTGAGCTGGCCTCTGGACCCTGTTGCATCACAACGGGGTTTTTATTTACACACAGAGCATGGCTAAACTGGGTGGTACCGCGGGAGTCCCCTCTCGTCCCAATGGACACAGGGGACTCTTTCTATTTTCCGCGCTTCCCGAAGTGAACTTTTACACCACGCGTACAAGAAAAGGATCCGTTTCGATGCTTACTGAGACGATAGACAACGCCGGTACTCGCCAGACCATCAAGACCATCGTCCGTGAACTGCATGCCGACCTTGAAACCCCCATCAGCGTTTATCTAAAACTGCGCGATGGCAACCCGTCTTTCCTGCTGGAATCAGTGGAAGGCGGAGAAAGGATTGCGCGCTATTCTTTTATCGGTATCCAACCCAGGGCGCAATACATCCTGCGCAATGACCTGGTGCAAATCATCGAAACCGGGGCCAGCCGCACCATCCAGCTGGAGGCGGGCAGTGACCCTACCTTCTTCCTGCAAACCGAATTGCTGCGCTATCAGTCAGAACCCCAGCCCGGCTTGCCGCGCTTTATCGGCGGGCTGGTTGGCTACATGGGCTACGAAACAGTGCGCCATTTCGAGCCGTCCATCACGCCCCACATGCGTGTTGAAATGGAAAAATCCGTTCCAGATGCCTTTTATCTGTTGGCCGATACAATCGTGGCCTTTGACCATGCGCGCCGCAGCCTGTTCCTGATAGCCAATGTGCTGGATGGCGACGAAGCAGCCGCCAACCACAAGCTGGACGAAATCACCGGGCGCATGCAAACGCCGCTGCCGCCCACAGAAAAACCCCGGCTTGGCGCTTCTGCAATCACCTCCAATATGACCCGCCAGGCATTTGAAGATATGGTCAGCACAGCCAAAGAATACATCTCCGCTGGCGATATCTTCCAGGTGGTTCTCTCACAGCGCTTCAGCCGTCAGACCACGGTCGAGGCTTTTGAGGTCTACCGCGCGGTGCACCGGTTAAATCCATCGCCCTATATGTTCTTCTTCGATTTCGGCAAGGTGGATGACGAACCCTTTTATGTGGTCGGTGCCTCGCCCGAAATGTTTGTGCGCCTGGATGGCTCTCCGCGCCGCGCCGCGCTGCGGCCAATTGCCGGAACGCGCACCCGCGGAAAAGATGCTGCCGAAGATACCGCCCTGGCCGCAGAACTGCTCGCGGACCCCAAGGAACGCGCCGAACACGTCATGCTGGTCGATCTAGGCCGCAATGACCTGGGCCGCGTATGCAAATACGGCAGCATCAAGGTCTCCGATTTTTACAGCATTGAACGCTATTCACATGTCATGCATATCGTTTCACACGTCGAAGGGGAATTGCGCCAGGGTCTGGGCGCTTTTGACCTGGTGCGGGCCGCCTTTCCTGCCGGGACTGTTTCCGGGGCTCCAAAAGTTCGCGCCATGCAGATCATTGCCCGGTTGGAACAGGACGCGCGCGGCCCATACGCCGGCATGGTGGGCTACTTCGGCTTTGACGGCGCCATGGATACCTGCCTGGCGATCCGCACCATGATCGGCCGCGGGCAAACCTTCAGCGTGCAGGCCGGCGCGGGCATTGTCGCCGATTCTGACCCGGCCGCTGAATATCAAGAAACTGTCAATAAAGCCAGCGCCACGCTGCGCGCTATTGAAATCGCTGAAACAAATTCATAACCTTTCAGGAGAATCCATGGCTCCCAATCCCTCCCGCCCCCGTTTATTAACTGGCGACCGCCCCACCGGGCGGCTGCATCTCGGTCATTACGTTGGCTCACTTGCCAACCGGGTAAAGTTGCAGCACCAGTATGAATCGTTTTTCATCATTGCCGATCTGCACACGCTCACCACCCGTCCAGAACCGCAGTACATCAAAGACATTCCGCTTTACATCCGCGAGATCGTCCTGGATTACCTTTCAATCGGGATAGACCCGCAGATCAGCACCATTTTTGTGCAATCCGCCATCCCTGAGACCTACCAGCTCAACTTGATCTTTGAAATGCTGGTCAGCGTTACCCGCCTGGAACGCCTGCCATCCCTGAAGGATATGGCGCGGGACGCGCATCTCGACTCCATGCCGTTTGGCCTGCTCGGCTATCCGGTGCTGCAAGCAGTCGATATCCTGCTGCCGCGCGCCAATGTTGTCCCGGTCGGGCGCGACAACCAGGCGCATGTTGAGTTGGCGCGCGAGATGGCCCGGCGCTTTAACAAACTGTACGGCGATACCTTTCCCGAACCAGAAGCGCTGATCGGTTATGTGCCCGCCCTGATCGGCACGGATGGGCAAAGCAAGATGAGCAAGTCACTCGGCAATGCCATTTATCTCTCGGATGATGCCGCCGCGGTCGAAACAAAAATCAAGGGCATGTACACAGACCCCAAACACCTGCGCGCCACTGACCCCGGCACAGTCGAAGGCAACCCGGTCTTTGACTATCACAGCGCGTTCAATGCCGATACTGCCGAAGTGCAAGAACTCAAGGAGCGCTATCGCGCCGGAAAAGTTGGCGATGTGGAAGTCAAGGCGCGTCTCACCAAAGCCATCAACGCTTTCCTGGAACCGTTTAGAGAGCGCCGCGCGTATTTCAGTGCCCATCCAAAGCAGGCTCAGGATATTCTGGCGCACGGCATCCGCCACATGCAGGCCGAAGCCCGCGAGACTATGGAAATGGTGCGCACTGCCACCGGGCTGTCGTATTCTACAGAAATGTTTGCCGATGAGATTGACCTTTTCGGCGAGTACGATGGATAGGCCAAAATGCTGACCCTCATCGATAACTATGACTCTTTCACCTATAACCTGGTCCAGTATTTTGGCGAGCTCGGCGCGGAACTACAGATTTTCCGCAACGATAAGATCAGCCTGGATGAGCTGATCGCGCTGAACCCCGCGCAGCTGGTCATCTCGCCTGGCCCGGGTGATCCGCTCAAAGATGGCGGCATCTCCCCGGCTGCCATGCTGCACTTCAGCGGGCGCATCCCCGTCCTGGGGGTATGTCTCGGGCACCAATGCCTGGGAGCCATCTACGGCGGCCGGGTTGACCGCGCGCCGCGCCTGATGCATGGCAAAACCTCGGCCATCAACCACAACGGCCTGGGCATTTTTAAAGGCATCCCATCCCCTTTTGAAGCCATGCGCTACCACTCCCTGGTGGTTTACCCGCCTGTGCCAGATGAACTCGAAATCACCGCCACCACTGCCGAGGGTGAGATCATGGCGCTCAAACACCGCGAACACGCCACCTACGGCGTACAGTTCCATCCCGAGTCAATTCTGACCCGGCACGGAAAACAACTGCTGCAAAACTTTCTGGAACTCTAATCACCCGCGCGCCACAGGCGCACCGGAGGTTCTCATGCTAAAACCTTATATCGCCAAAGCCATTAACCGTATTGATTTAAGTGCTGAAGAAGCCGAAACTGCCATGACCATTATTATGACCGGGCAAGCCACGCAGGCCCAGATCGGCGCGTACCTGGTTGCCCTGCGGATGAAAGGCGAAACAGTCGTTGAAATCACAGGCTCAGTACGCGCGATGCGTGCTGTGGCTGTCAAAGTGCCCATCTCTGACCACAGCAATCCCGTTTATGACATCGTTGGCACGGGTGGCGATGGCGCACACACCTTCAATATCTCCACCGCCGCCGCATTTGTCATCGCGGGCAGCGGCCGGCGCGTGGCAAAACATGGCAACCGCGCAGCTTCATCCCAATGCGGCAGCGCCGATGTACTTGCAGCGCTGGGCTTGAATCTGGACTTAAGCCCGGCACAGGTCGGGCAGTCTATCGATGAGCTTGGCATCGGCTTCATGTTTGCACCAAAGTTTCACCCGGCCATGAAATACGCGGTCGGTCCACGCAAGGAAATCGGCCAGCGCACCATCTTTAACGTGCTCGGCCCACTCACCAACCCGGCCGGAGCCGAAATCCAACTGACGGGTGTCTATTCGGCCGAACTTACCGAGCCGCTGGCGCATGTGCTCGCCAGCCTGGGCAGCCGCGCAGCGCTGGTTTTCCACGGCGCGGGCAACATCGATGAACTCAACCCATGCGGGGTCAACCGCATCAGTCACCTGCAAAATGGCACCGTGCGTAATTACGAACTGGACCCGGCTGATTTTGGGCTGGCACCTGCCACGATTGCCGACCTGCGCGGCGGCACGCCCGATGAAGCCGCGCAAATGATGCGCGATTTACTGGGCAGCAAACTGAACGGCGCGCGGCGGGATGCCGTGCTGCTGAATGCTGCCGCCGCAATAGCCGCCGAAGGGACTGATTTCAAGACCGCCCTGGCAGAAAGCCGCGAGGTGATCGACAGCGGCGCTGCCCTGGCAAAACTTGAGTCTTTGATTAGTTTCAGCCAATCCTTTGCCCAACCCGCCATCCTATGAGTGATATTCTCGCAAAAATTCTCGCGCAAAAAAAATTGGAAGTCGCAGAACTGGACAGCGCTGCCCTGCGCCGTGCCGCGGAGGCAAGCTTGCCTCCGCGCGACTTTCTCGCTGCGCTGCAACAGCCTGCCACCAAAGGCAGCCCGCGCCTGATCGCCGAGCTTAAACGCGCCTCGCCCTCGCGCGGACTAATCGCCGCGCATCTAAATCTGTTCGATGTAGCCGATACCTACGCCGCCAACGGCGCAGCGGCCATCAGCATCCTCACCGACCGCAAGTTCTTTCTGGGCGAGTTGGAAACCCTGCGCGAGCTGCGCTTTACGCGCAAAATCGCGCTGCCGCTGCTGCGCAAAGACTTTATCATTCACGAAGCACAGCTTTTCGAAGCGCGCGCCGCGGGAGCGGATGCCGTGCTGCTGATTGCCGCTGCCCTGACCGATGACGCCCAATTCACAGATCTGCACGCCTGCGCGTTGTCCCTGGGGCTGACGGCCCTGGTCGAGACACATGACGCCGCCGAAATCGAGCGCAGCCTGCGGCTGCCCGGTGTAAACCTGATCGGCATCAACAACCGCAACCTGTCCACCTTTGAAGTTTCGCTGGAAACCAGCATCCGCCTGCGCCCGTTGATCCCAGCCGGTACCTGCGTGGTGGCCGAGTCCGCCATCTTTACCCGTGCGGATGTGAAACGCCTGGCGAATGCCGGGCTGGATGCCGTGCTGGTTGGCGAAGCGCTGATGACTGCGCCCGACATTGCCGCACGTGTGCGCGAATTAAGCGGCCGGGGAACAGGGAAATGACCAGAGTCAAGATTTGCGGTATCACCCGCCTGGAAGATGCGCTGGCGGCCGTTGAAGCCGGGGCGGAACTGCTCGGTTTCAACTTTTACCCGCCCTCGCCGCGCTCAATTCTGCCGGAAAAGTGCGCACAGATCAGCGCCGTTCTGGCGGAGCGATCCCACCAGGTCACCTTGGTGGGCGTCTTTGTCAACTTCAGCGCACAGCGCGTGAATGCCATCCTGGACGAATGCGGGCTGCACCTGGCGCAGCTTCACGGTGATGAACCGCCTGAAATGCTGGCATCCTTTGGCGGCCGGGCCTTCAAGGCTTTGCGCGGTGTACCTGCCAGCCCCGAAACTGCCCACAGCTACGCAGCCTGCAGGCAGAACCTAGCGCCTGCACTGCTGGTGGATGCCCTGACAGCCGGGTTATACGGCGGCAGCGGCGTTACCGCCGATTGGCCCGCCGCAGCGCAGTTATCTGCCCAATATCCACTGCTGCTGGCAGGCGGACTGACCCCACAAAACGTGGGCGAGGCCCTGCGGCAGGTCAGGCCCTGGGGCGTGGATACCGCCTCAGGCGTGGAATCGGCGCCCGGTATCAAGGAGGCTGCCAAAATTCAGGCCTTTATCCAGGCTGTCCGTCAAAACGAAGTTGAAAGCGGTTTTACAGGCTTGACCCAGGAGCGAAAATGACCACCCTGCTGCCTACCAAATTTGGCCCCTACGGCGGGCAATTTGTCCCCGAAACGCTGATGCCCGCCCTGATTGAACTGGAAGCGGCTTTTGTGCAAGCCCAGTCGGATGGTGAATTTCAGCACGAGTTTAACAAACTCATGGCGACGTACGTTGGGCGGCCCACCCCCTTGACGTACGCGCGGCGGCTCTCCGAACAGCTGGGCGGAGCGCAGATCTACCTGAAGCGCGAAGATCTGGCACACACTGGCGCGCACAAAATCAATAATGCGCTCGGGCAGGCGCTGCTGGTCAAACGCATGGGTAAGCAGCGCATCGTGGCCGAGACCGGCGCGGGCCAGCATGGTGTGGCCTCCGCCACTGCCGCCGCGCTGCTTGGTCTGGAATGTGTGGTCTACATGGGCGAGGTGGATATTGCCCGCCAGGAACCGAATGTCTTCCGCATGAAGCTACTGGGAGCCGAAGTGCGCCCGGTGAGCAGCGGCACCCGCACCCTCAAGGATGCCATCAATGAAGCCATCCGCGATTGGGTCACCAACGTGCGCGATACGCACTACCTGTTGGGTTCGGCGCTCGGTCCGCACCCTTACCCTACCATCGTACGCACTTTCCAATCGGTGATTGGCCGCGAAGCGCGCGAGCAGATCCTGGCCGAAACTGGGCGGCTGCCGGATACGGTCATCGCCTGTGTGGGCGGCGGCTCGAACGCCATCGGCGTCTTTAGCGGCTTTATTGATGACCAGGCCGTGGAGCTGATCGGTGTGGAAGCAGGCGGCAGCGGCATCGCCAGCGGCAAGCACGCCGCGCGGTTTGGCGACCCGTCCAAAGCGCGCGTGGGTGTCATCCACGGCACGCGCACCTACGTTCTGCAAACCCCCGACGGACAAATCGCGGATACCCACTCAGTTTCGGCAGGCCTGGATTACGCCGCAGTCGGCCCGGAACATGCCCAATTGCGCGACATCGAACGCGCCTTTTACACTTCCGCCACAGACCGTGAGGCGCTGCAGGCCTTCTCCACGCTGTGCAGAACCGAAGGCATCATCCCCGCGCTCGAATCATCGCATGCCGTGGCAGAAGCTCTCAAACGCGCCCCCGCTATGCGCAAAGACCAGATCATCCTGATTAATCTGTCTGGCCGGGGCGACAAAGACCTGAACACCGTCATCCAGGAATTCGGCGAAGACTTCAACCCAAAAGCCTGATATGACTATACGATTGGAGAAACCATGAGCAGACTTGAGGATGCTTTCAAGAACAAACCCATTTTCATGCCGTACTTCCCGGTTGGCTATCCCAATCTGGAGACATCCATCGATGCGCTGGAAGCCCTGGCAAAAAACGGCGCGGACTTGATCGAAGTTGGTATGTCCTTCTCCGACCCGCTGGCCGATGGCCCGATCATCCAGAAGGCGACCCAGATCGCGCTGGAACAGGGCGTGACCATCCCCGCAGTCATCGCCGCCGTGGCTGAGCTGCGCCGCCGCGGGGTCAGCATTCCGCTGATCTTGATGGGTTACTACAACCCGCTGCTGGCCTACGGGCTGGCGAGGTTTGTAAAGGATGCACGCCAGGCGGGCGCAGACGGCTTTATCGTACCTGACCTGCCCCCCGAAGAATCCGCCGAGTTCGGCACGCTGCTGGGCGACCTGCCGCAGATCTGCATGTTGGCGCCCACCACGCCCGGTGAACGCATGGAGCAGGTGGCGCGGCATGCACGCGGCTTTATCTACCTGGTCAGCGTGACCGGCGTCACCGGCTCACGCAGCGGGCTGCCGGATGGGTTGGAAGAGCTGGTGGCGCGCGTGCGCGCCCACACAGACATCCCGGTCTGCCTGGGGTTCGGCATCGGCACGCCCGAACAGGCCCGGGCAGTCGGCGCGCTGGCAGATGGCGTCATCGTTGGTTCGGCCTGCGTACGCGCCATCGGCGAAAGCGCCAACCCGCTGCAAGCGGCCCAGGATTTTGCGAGCAGTTTTAGCAAGGCTATGAAATAATTCCCCATGCTGCCCTACCTGGCTGCCTTAATCGCCAGACCAGCCACCACGCTGCTGAAGGAGTTGGACATGCGCACTTTGTCCGCACCAAAGACCCGCGCCAGCAGGTCACTAAAGAGCGGGATATTGGATGAACCACCCGTCTTGACGACCGCATCCACCTGACCCGGCTCCAGCCCGGCGGCGGCGAGAGTCTCCAACAGCACCTTTTCCACCTGCCCAACATAATGCTGTATATCCTTCTCAAACTGCGCCCGTGTGTATAACTCCCACAGCCCAATGTTGCGGTCATCCAGGCTGATGAGCGTGGCGCCCTGATCTGAAAGCGCGATTTTTGCGGCTTCAACCCGGTTGTAAAAGGTAAAGGCCAGGTCGTCATAGATCAGGGCTTGCAAAGCTTTGAGACGCACCGGCGCCATCCTGGCGCGGATGGCTTTCTCCAGAATATTGCGGTTGAGCGGCGTAGCCAATTCTGGCAGCGCCATCCAATCCGGCACGGCCTGGATCATCTCCAGCACCTCCGGCTGGTGGCTGACCTTGCCCAGCCCAAAATGGGCCAGCATGCGTTTCTCGATGATGGCGCGGTCAAAATCGCTGCCAGCCACGTCCACGCCGCCGCTGGCATACACCTGCCGCCCGTGCGAGTCGCCCAGGCGCATGACGGCAATATCCAGCGTGCCGCCGCCAAAATCAAAGATGACCACATTCTGCGGGGATTGGATGGTCTGCTCATAATCCAGCGCGGCAGCCACCGGCTCCAATTCAAAATCCACCTGCTTGAACCCGGCCGCATAGGCAGCCTGCCGCAGGGTCTCTTCTGCCCTGCGGTCGCCTTCCGGGCTGGCGGAAAACCTGACCGGCCGGCCCAGGGTAACCGCCTGGATGGAATCGCCCAACAACTCTTCGGCGCGCTGTTTGAGCAAGCCCAAATAGGTCTGCACCAGGTCACCGACTTTGTAATACCGCTCAAAAATGCGCGTGCCCTCATAGCCGTCTTTACGCAGGGCCGTCTTCAGGTACTGCATCAGGCGTCCGGGCTTTAATTCATCCACATACACAAAGATATCGCGCACATAGTGCATATCAGCGCCGCGGTAATCGATCTCGCCCGCCCACTGCCTGACAAAACGCCGCTGGCGGTTGATGTTATCGCGGTAATACTGCTCAATCGCCTCCTGACCGATCAGGCTGCGGTAATCGCGGGTGATATAGAGCACCGTTTTTACCACTTCGGGCAGCACGTTCTTTTTGTCAATCGGCAGCAGTTTGACCTGTCGCCCGTCATAAATGGCTACACCCGAATTGGAGGTGCCAAAGTCGATCCCGACTCTCAGGCTCATGGCTTTGGACCCTCAGAATATGGCAGCAGCGCAGCCGAAAGGAACGGCCCGTCCGCCTTGATGGCGCCTGCCGCACTCAGCACGGAGGCCGTGTGCAGGGTCAGGTTTCCGGCGGCATCCAGCACCACCAGTCGGTCATCCTTCCCAACCGGCAGCGCGCCAATGAACCGCGTGCCCTGTTCCAGCCGGGAGGGCGGGATGAGAGCCTGGCCGCGTGCCAGCCCGGATTTCGAAACTTCCAGGTCGTCCGCAGCACGCTCAATCACCTTGCCTGTCTGCGTCAGGCACACTAACGCGGCCCCGGCGGGCATTATAAAAGAGGCCACAATGTAATCGGTAGGTTCGAGGCGCATGCGCTCCTCGGATGCATACGAAAGTTCGTCCACGTTCAGCGCCAGCGCGCGGCCCTGTGAGCTGACCAGCAGCAGGCGTTCCTTCTTCTGACACAGAAAAACATCAAAAGCCTGGTCGGCTTTTTGGGTTGCGCCGCGTCCCAGGTAATGATTGGCCAGCACAGACTCAGACATGGAACTCAGCGTTCTCTTGACGCTGCCGCGGCGGCTGACCTGCAGGATAAAATCAGCCAGCGGCAGGCGCGAAAGAGCCAGCAGGCAGGCCAGCAGTTCCCCGGCGTGCGGCTCATCCGGCAGAGCTGCATCAATCCAGAAGCGTGAGCGCCCCGCCTCGCTGAACGGCAGATCTGCTGCCGCCAGCGTGCTTACTCGCCCGGATGTGAACATCAGCAAAACATCTTCTTCCAGCGGCAGCGCGAGCAGGCGCGGCTGTTCGCCGCCCATCGACATCTCGCCCAGAATGCGGCCCAGTGCGGCCCGCTGCGAATCCGGGAAGGCTTCAAAGCGGAACATGCGCCCGCTGGCATTGTAGGCCAGCAAGGCCAGCGCTTGCGGCGCGGCAGGTTGGGCAGCCGGTAGCCCGCTGAGCGGCTCGCCATCCGCGCCAAAGCGCTTCTTGAGCAGGGCTAGCTGGTATTCCAGGTGCGTGATGCGCTTCTGATACTCATCCACGCGCGTGCCGTTTTCCAGGGCAATATTTTCGGCCAGCAACTCTTCGTTTCGCTCGGTGAGATCTCGCAGACGCCCGGCGATCAACTTCAAGATCATCAGCGCCGACCCTGGCCTGGTCTCGGCTTCCTTGATCCACTCTTCAATTTTTTCTGCAAAGGTCATGGCACCCTTCCTTGGGAAGCGTAATTATATACCGAGAGCGCAGAAGGTGACAGTCACCTGACCCACACACAATGATGCTTGATTAACCGATAAAACCTGTATAATCAAGCGCATGCCTGACCTTTTCGACCACGCCATGAATGAACGCATGCGCAGCGAAGCGCCCCTGGCGGCTCGTATGCGCCCGCGCAACCTGGATGAATATATTGGGCAGGAACATATTATCGGCCCTGGCAAGCTGCTGCGCCGCGCGATTGAAACCGACCGCCTGTTTTCGTCAATCATCCTGTGCGGGCCGCCCGGT